>JAJRSY010000330.1 GCA_024278565.1 Bacteroidota bacterium | reverse complement strand
CTTGCAGCCATAGAACTATATAAAAATTTGGGATTTACTTTAAAGGAAAGCGGACTCTACATTAAAACACTGTGATATTATAATTTTGGGGGACATAGTTTAGGGGTTAGGGGTTTAAAAAAAAGACTTAATGAACCTGCCCGGCAGGCAGACCGGTAAGACCTTGAGGATAACGCAGAAAATAGAACTAATAAAATTACCCACTATATTCGACATAGAGCCAAAAAAAAGTTTAGGAGTACGATCGCATAAACGTCCAGACCACCAACTTCTAAATTATAAACTTCTAAACTTTTCACATGAAAATGGGTTTAGACCTGTCCGTCCAACGGATCCGATCAACTTACTGAAAGCCTGCCTGCCGGCAGGTCTAAATGTCAAAAGGTCTGACATCTAACGTCTTTTAGTCTATTCCCGTAATATTGGTATATTATTGAATGTCAGCCTATTGATTGTTGTTTGCTGAATTGATTTTTCAACTCATCCATCGACTCCTGCAACTGTTTTAGAAGTCCCGTTTCGGTAGTGGCATCAACCCCAAAAGTGATCTTACTGCTCACCTGCCATATTTCTTGAATCTGAAAAGGTTTTATTTCATAGGGCGGATAAGCTTCGTTCAGTGAGATCAAGGTAACATTATTGGAATTTGGCTTTTTTTCCACTTTCTTGACCAAAACGGCATCTTGCAAAACCACCACGTATATTTTATTCGGGCTTATATCATCAATATGCTCCACGGCCTTTGCCAGTACCCACTCACCAGGCCTTAAATTCGGTAGCATACTATCGCCCTCGACCTGAAAGCCCCTATAGGTCGCATTCCTGAATTCTGGCAACGGAAAATCAAAGGCCGGCAACTCTTTATACCATGAAGTATCTTTAATGTTCTGCGGGTAGCCCGCCGCCGCCTTTGCGTTCACCAATACCATGTTCTCATTATCAGCTGAATCAACGGTGACCACTTTGGGTATAACACTCGTGTTCAAGCTCTCCAAGTACTTGTTTTCGCTCTCCCCAAACAACCACAAAGGGTTTATCTTGAACTGCCTGAACAACTCGACCACCACCTTGCCCGACAATTTGGTGCGGCCTCTTTCTATATCGGCCGTGGTACTTGAAATACCCAGCATTTTAGCAAATTCGGCTTGGGTATGCCCCAAATCCCTTCTAATAGCTATAAAACGTTTTATTGCAACCTCTGTTTCCATGTCCAAATATACACATTATGGAATATATCCAAACTTTTTTATGGATTATTTCCATAATTGGGATATAATCCATATTTTTGGAATAATTACAAATTCAAGTCTTATGAAACGAAAAGAAATAAATGTAAAGCTCAACGCTATTGCCCATCTGGGCATTGATGATTTCCGGTGTGTGGATGTGGCATCCGTAAGGAAAAAGAAAAAACCAGCAGCGATTTCCACAACAGGGCAAACAAACCGAATTAGGGCACAAGTGACCCAACTAAATTTATTCAATCAAATATGATACCTATGGACAATGGAAAGGTTCTTATCTACGACGGAAGCTTCAATGGCTTTTTAACCGTTGTCTACCAAGCTTTTGATAAAAAAACGGATGTTACCGATATTCAAAAAAACCGTATAGCACAAAGGGGCCTGTTTTCAGCAACTGAAACCGTATTTACTAAAATGGGCAAGGCCAGAAAGGTGTGGAACGGTATACAGAGTAAGAGCAACTCTGCCATTGAGAACATTTATTTTGCATTTTTGAGCGAAACCAATGGGGTCGAACTATTGCTATATCGCTATATCAAAAAATTGTTTTCCCCTACTGATACCTTGCATTTGAATTTCACCACTGGTTCGATGGTACGTATCGGCCAACTGGCAAAAGCAGTAAGAAAGGAAAAACACCATATCGAAACTTTTATTCGTTTTCAACTGACACAAGATCAATTGCGTTTCGCCACTATATCACCAGAATTTGATGTACTACCGTTGATTACAAAACATTTTAGATCTCGCCACGCCAACCAACAATGGTTGATTTATGACATAAAAAGAAAATACGGGGTGCACCATAATTTAAAAAAGACAGAAATCATCTCTTTGAACCTTAACGGAATGTACAACAATGTCATACAAGAAGGCAAAACATTTTCAGGTCAATGCCATAATTCTGAGAACCAGTACAATGACTATTTCAAAAAAATAGATGTCAGGTCTCGAATCAATGCAAAATTACGCACACCACAGCATGATACAGGTCTACAATTGAATTATCTAGACCAAAAAAGGGCAGGCTAGATCTTACCTACGCTACTTCAATATTCACAGGTGGGTTGTGAAACTAAGGAATACAACTGATTACTCGTTAAATCTTAGTTGCGGTAGTTCATTACTTCGAAGGCGCAGCCACGAACAACAAATAAATCAACTCAAGTCGGGTTCTAAGTATCAAATCCTTATTTTTGCAACTTTGCCAAATTATAATGATAAAGTACGAGGAAAACATTGAGGTCAGGGGTGCACGCGTTCATAACCTAAAGAATATCGATGTCACCATACCGAGAGAGAAATTGGTGGTCATCACCGGTCTTTCGGGCAGTGGCAAATCGTCGCTTGCCTTCGATACAATATATGCCGAGGGCCAGCGCAGGTATATTGAAACCTTCTCTGCTTACGCCCGTCAATTTTTAGGTGGTCTGGAACGCCCCGATGTTGATAAAATCGATGGCCTTTCACCAGTAATTGCCATTGAGCAGAAAACAACATCGAAATCACCCCGTTCAACAGTCGGTACTATAACCGAGATCTATGATTTTCTGCGTTTGCTGTTTGCCCGGGCCGGTGATGCCCATAGCTATAATACGGGTGAAAAAATGGTCAGTTATAGCGATGAACAGATAAAAAAGCTCATACTGTCAGATTACGATGGAAAAAAAATAAACGTTCTTGCCCCGATAATCAAATCTAGAAAAGGCCATTACCGAGAACTCTTTGGTCAGATAGCCAAACAAGGCTTTGTAAAGGTACGGGTAGATGGTGAAATAAAAGATATCGTCAAGGGCATGAAAGTAGATCGGTACAAGACCCATGACATCGAAATTGTAATAGATCGCTTGAAAATCACTACGGCTTCGGACCTTGACAGGCGTTTGGCCGAGTCGATCGATACCGCAATGTACAGTGGCGATGATGTGCTTATGATATTAGGGGAAAACACGATTGAACCCCGTTATTTCAGCCGAGATCTAATGTGCCCCACCACGGGCATCTCCTACCCCAGCCCAGAACCCAACACATTTTCCTTTAATTCACCAAAAGGCATGTGTCCCAATTGCAAAGGACTGGGGCATGTATACGAGGTAAACGAAAAGAAGATATTCCCAAATAAGGAGTTATCGATCCAGGCTGGTGGAATCGCCCCTTTGGGAGCGTACAAAAATTCTTGGGCGTTCAAACAGATTGAAACGATTGCACAGCGCTATGCTTTTAAGCTAACGGATCCAATTGCAAAAATTTCGAAAGAAGCCATGTCCGTTTTATTGAACGGGGGGGTTGAGAGTTTCGTGGTAAATTCCAAATCTCTTGGTGTAAAAAGAACCTATAAAATTGATTACGAAGGCATTGCTAATTTCATAAAAAATCAATTTGATGAAGCTGCCACAACTTCATTGAAAAGATGGGCCACAGCGTATATGGATCGCGAAACCTGTTCTACGTGCAAGGGTACGCGATTAAGAAAAGAATCCCTTAACATTAAAATCAATGAAAAGAACATCGCCGAACTGGCTGACTTAGATATTGCCGAACTGGCCCAATTCTTTAATGGCTTAGAGAAAACACTAAAAGGAAATCAGCTTAAAATAGCTGAAGATATTATTAAGGAGATAAAAACCAGGGTACAATTTTTATTGGATGTTGGTCTAGATTATCTTTCGCTAAACAGAAGCTCGAAGTCGTTGTCCGGTGGAGAAGCGCAGCGCATCCGTCTGGCGACACAGATAGGATCTCAATTGGTAGGGGTACTCTATATATTGGACGAACCCAGCATAGGCTTGCACCAGCGTGACAATGACCGATTGATAAAATCTTTAGAGGCACTGCGTGATATTGGCAACTCGGTAATTGTTGTAGAACATGATCGCGATATGATCGAGCGTGCCGACCATGTCATAGATATTGGCCCTAAGGCTGGTCGACATGGGGGGGAGATTATTTCTGAAGGCAGACCTGAAGATTTAAAAAAGCACAAAACCTTGACCGCCGATTATATTACCGGTAAAAAGAAGATTCCAATCCCTAAAGACCGTCGTAAGGGAAACGGAAAAAAGATAAGCCTATCAGGGTGTACCGGCAACAATTTGAAAAATGTCACGGTAGATTTTCCCTTAGGGCAAATAATCGGTATTACGGGTATTTCGGGAAGTGGTAAATCCACTTTGATAAACGAGACCCTATACCCTATTATGAACGCCCATTACTTCAATGGTGTCAAAAAACCAATGCCCTACAAAAAAATAAAGGGATTGGAGCATATTGACAAGGTCATAGAGATCAACCAATCGCCCATTGGCAGGACCCCTCGTTCGAACCCGGCAACCTATACAGGGGTTTTCAGCGAAATACGAACCTTATTCACCAAAACGCCCGAAGCGGCCATTCGTGGTTATAAACCAGGCCGATTCAGTTTTAATGTAAAGGGCGGTCGTTGTGAAACCTGCCAAGGTGGAGGGTTACGGGTGATAGAAATGAACTTCTTGCCCGATGTGTATGTAGAATGCGAAACCTGCAATGGCAAACGTTTCAACAGGGAAACACTTGAAATAAGGTATAAGGGCAAGTCAATTGCCGATGTTTTGGAAATGACCATCAACGAAGCGGTCACTTTTTTCGAATTGATCCCGAAAATCAATAGAAAACTGAAGACCATTCAAGATGTGGGTCTGGGCTATATTTCTTTGGGGCAACAATCAACCACCCTGTCAGGTGGGGAAGCACAACGCATAAAACTGGCCACAGAGCTATCAAAACGTGATACGGGCAATACTTTTTATATCTTGGACGAACCTACAACAGGTTTGCATTTTGAAGATATTCGGGTACTTATGGAAGTTTTGAACAAATTGGTGGACAAAGGAAATACCATAGTGATCATAGAACATAATATGGATGTTATCAAATTAATGGATCATATCATCGACATTGGCTACGAGGGTGGCCGTGGGGGTGGCATGGTGGTTGCCAAAGGTACTCCTGAACTGTTATGTAAGGATAAAAAGAGTTATACGGCAAAGTTTTTGAGAAAAGAATTAGGTTTGTGATTGATTGAAAATGAAAAAAGTAATTGTTAAAGAAGGGCTACAATGAGAAAAGAACAGCATCACAAAGGTTGGAACGAAATAAAAACCAATGATTCTTGGGCCTTGTTCAAGATTATGGGCGAATTCGTAAATGGTTTTGAACGGATGAGCCGAATAGGCCCCTGTGTTTCAATATTTGGCTCTGCGCGCACCAAGGAGGATGACAAATATTATAAATTGACCGTGGAGATCGCCAAAAATATTTCCGGTGCCGGCTACGGGGTAATAACCGGCGGGGGGCCAGGTCTCATGGAAGCAGGCAACAAAGGTGCCCATTTGGCCGGTGGAACATCGGTAGGGCTGAATATCGATCTTCCCTTTGAACAGCACAACAATCCGTATATAGATGCAGACAAAAGCCTTGATTTCGACTACTTTTTTGTCCGTAAGGTCATGTTTGTCAAGTATTCACAAGGGTTTGTGGTAATGCCTGGCGGTTTTGGCACTTTAGACGAGCTTTTTGAAGCCCTTACCCTCATACAGACACATAAGATCGAGAAATTCCCTATTATTCTGGTAGGGAGCAGTTTCTGGAAAGGCCTCTTCGATTGGGTGAAAACCACCATGCTCGAGGCCGGAAATATCAGTCCGGAAGATTTAGACCTTATAAAAATAGTGGATACCGGGGAAGAAGTGATAGATATATTGGACACCTTTTATAAGGGCCGTTCATTAAG
The DNA here is from genome assembly GCA_024278565.1 of Bacteroidota bacterium. GTDB lineage: Bacteria > Bacteroidota > Bacteroidia > Flavobacteriales > Flavobacteriaceae > Maribacter_C. The sequence goes on along the minus strand of JAJRSY010000330.1, from coordinate 24,430 downwards.
CCCGAATTTTTAAAACTCATTTTGAAACAAAAAATTCATTGGTACGGTGGTTTTTGCATTCTGGTCTTTTTTCTGGGTGCCATGCCCTCTATTGCCCAGCATACCAACACACTTACCGCAAAATTGAATGGTGAAACCAAAGAATTGGACATTCAACAAGAATTCACCTATAAGAATACCTCAAAAAAAACGCTCAGTACCATTTACTTTAATGATTGGGCAAATGCTTATTCGGACAAAAACACCGGGCTTGCGAAACGTTTTGCGGAACAATTCAAGAAAAGCCTACACTTGGCCAAAGTCAAGGAAAGGGGCTACACCACGATAATGAGTGCCGTTGACGATGACTACAGAGGACTGCACTGGGAACATACAGCCGGAAAAGACATCATAAAATTCAAACTGAACAAACCCCTACCCCCAAACCAGTCGGCAAAACTGTTCATTACCTATACGGTAAAGTTACCCCCCAACAAATACACCCCGTATGGGTACAGCAGCAAAAATGAGTACTATCTAAAAGATTGGTACCTGACCCCTGCGGCGTATGACGGTAAGTGGCATTTGTACTCCAACAAAAATTTAGAAGACCTATATACCGAAATTACCCAGACAACGATAAATTTTTCGTTCCCTGACAGTCTTTTCTTGACCTCTAATTTTCGAGTTTTGAGTAATTCCGGGTTTTCGTACAACAATCAGGCACAATTAAAGGCAAACCAGCAAAAAAGTTGCGAACTCATCATTGGGCCAACAAAAAAATTCACCACCCATGTCACGCCAGACCTGACAATGACAACCGATATTCAAGCATCAAAATACGATGCCTTATTTCAAGGGGTATCTATAAACAGGGTTTCTAAGTTTATTTCCAAAAATTTAGGCAAATATCCACATTCCCACCTTTTGGTAAGCGAAATCGATTACAACAAAAACCCGTTATATGGCATCAATCAACTTCCATCATTCATTAGACCGTATGAAGAGCAGTTTCAATTCGAAATGAAAATATTGAAAACCGCCCTGATCAATATGCTGGAAGAGACCCTTTACCTAAACCCTAGAAAAGAACAATGGCTGACCGATGCCATTGCCAATTACCTAATGATAGCCTACGTCGAAGAATTTTACCCAGACCAGAAATTATTGGGCAAATTGTCTGAAATATGGGGTATTCGCAGTTTTAATCTTGCCAAAATGGGTTTCAACGAACAATACCCTTTTCTATATATGCTGACCGCCCGTAAAGGGCTGAGCCAGTCCTTGATAACGCCCAACGATTCATTGATCAAGTTCAATCAAAAAATAGCCAATAAATACAAAGCAGGTCTTGGGCTGTCTTACCTAGCCAGTTATGCTGGCAAAGATAAGGTAGACAAGAGTATCAAAACCTTCTATAAGCATTACCAATTGAGCAGGGTCAAGATATTGGATTTCGAATCAATTCTAAAAAGATCTGTAGATAAAAACATCGATTGGTTCTTTAATGACTATGTTTCTACCGATAGGATCATTGATTTTAAGATCAAAAAGGTCGATAAAACAAAAGATTCGCTCACCATTACTTTAAAGAACAAAGAGGGAACTAATGTGCCCATTTCTCTTTTTGGCCTAAAAAACGACTCAATTGTATCAAAGTATTGGTTTAATAATATAAAAACTGAAAAGACCTTTACAATTCCGAGAAATGGTGAGGAGCGGCTCGTTTTGAACTACGACCATTCTATTCCAGAATTCAATCAACGAGACAATTGGAAATCTCTAAAAGGTTCATTTTTTGGAAACAAAAAACTGAAATTCACTTTTTTCCAAGATACAGAAAACCCATATCTCAATCAAGTGTTTTACGTGCCAGTCGTAAATTTCAATATTTATGACGGTTGGGCGCCCGGCCTGCGCCTCTACAATAAGACCTTTTTAGAAAGACCTTTTTTATATGATTTTGCCCCCTCCTATTCCTTCCGTGAAAAGGCATTTGTAGGCTATGGCAAACTAACCTATAGAAAGTATTTGAGTAAAACGGGGCTTTATGTGGCAAATTATGGCATTAGGGGCTCCACTTCGCATTTTAACGTTAATTCACGTTATTCTACCCTTACCCCTTCTTTACGCTTTGGTTGGAGACCAGATGACCTACTGTCGAACAAAAGGCAGTTCCTCTCTTTTAGATACCTGAATATTTTCAGGGATATCGATGAGCAATTCACCGATTTAAGAAATGATTCCGAAAATCCTGATTACAGCGTCTTTAATGCCCGGTATATCAATATCGAAAACGATATAATTGATTACAGGTCTTGGTTTTTAGATTTTCAATACGCTGGCAAGTTCTCCAAATTGGTGGCTGAATTTGAATACCGGAAACTATTTCAGAACAACAGGCAATTCAACCTAAGGCTTTATGCCGGTAAATTTTTGAGTAACAAAACGGAATCCGACTTCTTCAGTTTTGCATTGGATCGCCCAACCGATTATCTATTCGATCACGGTTATTTAGGTAGATCGGAAGGGTCGGGCATCTATAGCCAGCAGATCGTTATTGCCGAAGGTGGCTTTAAGTCATTTTTAGACGAACGCTTTCGTTTTTCCAATGATTGGATGGTTACCGCCAATACCAGCATCAACCTTTGGAAATGGGTTGAACTCTACGGTGATATAGGTGTTGTAAAGAACAAGGGGGTAGATGGGGAATTTGTATATGATTCAGGAGTGAGATTGAATTTGGTCACCGATTATTTCGAACTGTATTTTCCCCTGTACTCAAATAATGGTTGGGAAGTATCACAACCCAACTACGGTGAAAGAATCAGGTTTATAGTAACGGTCAGTACAAAAACGCTTACGGGTCTTTTCACTAGAAAGTGGTTCTAACCCTATATCAAGACCAAAACACCACATACAATCCTTTTCTTTTTTTTCGATAATTATTGAATAAACATTACTGTTACCCGATTAAAACCGGCTAGGCGGGCGGTATGGCAGACAAGTATTTCTTCTCGGACAATACTAAATAAATATGCCTTTTCAAAGGTTGCAATAATCGAGTCCTTTGAGTATTTTTGTAAAAACCCATCCCAGTCAATGATTATTCCTTCTGAAACCAATAATACTATTTCATATGACGATTTCAGTGCCCAAATACTGGCAGATTACAAGTTGGCCTTTTTGAGTAGAACATGCAGCCTATTGGGGCGAAAGGAAGTCTTGACGGGTAAGGCAAAATTCGGGATTTTCGGTGATGGTAAAGAACTTCCCCAATTGGCAATGGCCCGTTCATTTAAGAATGGTGATTTTAGAAGTGGCTACTACCGGGATCAGACCTTTATGATGGCATTGGGGCTATTACCCCCAAAAGCATTTTTTCATGCCCTTTATGCCACCACCGACCTTGAAAAAGAACCTATGGGCGCTGGTAGGCAAATGGGAGGACATTTTTTGACCTACAGCCTAAACGAAGACGGTACATGGCGAAACCTCACAGAACAAAAAAACAGTAGTGCCGATATTTCTTGTACAGCTGGTCAAATGCCAAGACTCTTAGGGCTGGCTCAAGCATCAAAGGTATATAGAAACCTAAAAGATATGGATTCCTCTAAATTTTCAGTTCAAGGTAACGAGGTAGCCTGGGGCACCATAGGAAATGCAAGTACGAGCGAAGGACTTTTTTTTGAGACCATCAACGCAGGGGGCGTGCTGCAAGTACCAATGGTAATCAGTATTTGGGATGATGAATATGGCATATCCGTACCCGCAAAATACCATACTACAAAAGAAGATATTTCAAAAGTGCTCGCAGGGTTTCAACGCGATGGCGAGCACAAAGGGTATGAAATGATAAAAGTAAAAGGCTGGGACTATACAGCTTTGATACATGCCTACGAAAACGCATCTGATATAGCAAGGGAAGAACATGTACCCGTCATAATACACGTGATCGAGCTGACCCAGCCACAAGGGCATTCCTCTTCAGGTTCCCACGAAAGATACAAGAATGAACAACGTTTGGCCTGGGAAAAGGAGTACGACTGCAATAAGCGGTTCAAAGAATGGATTCTGAAATCAAACATTTCTACCCAAGAAGAACTAAACGATATTGAAAAGACCATAATCAGAACCGTAAGAACAGCGAAAAAGGAAGCATGGGCAGAACATTTGGAGGTACATAATCAAGCAAAGAACTCACTATTGGTGCTTTTGAACAATCTAGTAAATACGAGTAAAAACAAGAGTTTTATCAGTAAGATCAAAAATGACCTTATTGCGATTGAAGAGCCTTTAAAAAAAGATTTGGCTTCAAGTGCTAGAAGAGCATTGCGTTTTCTACTGGGTGAAAATACAGTTGAAAAAAATGCTTTAATGGAATGGACAAACCGTTTCATAGAAGATTCCCAGTCGAAAAACAGCCGACATCTATATAATGAACATTCAAATAAGACTACATCGATTGCCGGGGTGAAACCAATCTATGATATTGATTCTGAAAAAGTGGATGGCAGAATCATCTTGAGGGATAATTTTGATGAATTATTGGGTAAATTCCCCGAATTGTTGATTTTCGGTGAAGACACGGGTAATATTGGTGATGTCAACCAAGGTCTTGAAGGACTTCAAAAAAAATACGGTGAAAATCGAGTTACCGATACTGGTATTCGCGAATCGACAATAATAGGTCAAGGCATTGGAATGGCATTACGAGGCCTACGCCCCATTGCCGAAATACAGTATTTGGATTACATTTTTTATGCCATGTCAACATTGACAGATGATCTGGCCACTTTAAGATACCGCTCCTATGGCAAACAAAAAGCACCGCTCATTGTACGAACCCGTGGCCACCGTTTGGAGGGTATTTGGCACTCAGGGTCACAAATGGGAGGCCTGATCCATGTATTGAGGGGCATGTATATTCTCTCACCAAGAAACATGACACAGGCAGCTGGCTTTTACAACACGCTTTTAAAAAGTGACGAACCCGCCTTGGTCATTGAAAGCCTTAACGGGTATCGGCTGAAAGAGCGCAAGCCCAAAAATTTTGGCGAATTCTGTACGCCGATCGGGCTGGTCGAAACCATGGTGCAAGGTACTGATATCACTTTGGTTTCTTATGGATCTACCCTGCGCATTGTTTTAAAAGCCGCCAAAGAGTTAAGAGAAGTAGGGATTCATTCTGAAGTAGTGGATGCACAATCCTTATTGCCGTTTGACATCAATCACGACGTTCTTGAAAGCATCAAAAAAACCAACAGACTGTTGGTGATAGATGAAGATGTTCCCGGGGGATGTTCTGCCTATCTTCTCAATGAGATCATCGAAAAACAAGGTGCTTATAAGTATTTGGACAGCGCACCACAAACCCTGACCGCAAAAGCACATAGACCGGCATATGGTACTGATGGCGACTATTTCTCAAAACCCAATCGTGAAGATGTTTTTGAGAAAGTATATGGTATAATGCACGAGGCCCACCCAAAAGATTACCCAAAACTACGCTGATTGCTTCAATTAATTTAGGGGCTGTTCTAAGTTTACGACTGTTCTGTACAGTGTTTTTCCCAAATTAATATGGCGCGGTTTACCTGCCGTAGGCATGGCAGGCGGGCATAGTTTAGGCGTTTTGAAAGTAAGTTCAAGGGTTTAAAAAATAAGTTTAGGAGTTTGACTTAACCGTGTTAAAATGTCTAAACCACCAACTTTTCAACCCTATCAAAGCAGGGGGGAGTTTAAGAGTTTGGATTCACCCAAATTACTGAAAGTGGAAATAGTCAAAACATCAATAGTGACAAGTTAAAAATAATACTGTCGAAGAATAAATCTAAATGATCTTCACGAGCAGTTCTTTGAGTAGATCTTCCTGTGATATATTTGCCCCTACCCCTTTTCCTTTCAGGTCAAGCACACGAAGATGTGCTATGATAGCACTTACTTTTTTCATGGGATAATTTTTGGCCGCAACCTGATATTCACTCACAAAATAAGGGTTGATACCCAAAATACTGGCCACACTTTTGGGGTTATGGTCCCGCATACCATGGTACTTCAACAACTGCGTAAAAAAGGTGTTCAGCAAAGTAATGGTGACAACAAAAGGATTAGCCTTCGGGTTTTGGGAAAAATAATTGAGTATTCGTGTGGCCTTGGTTACATTTCGTTCACCGATCGCCTTCTTTAATTCAAAATTATTGTAGTCTTTACTTATGCCAATATGTTCTTCAATGTGCAAAGGGGAAATTTCGGTCTCTTTTGATAGCACCGATTGTAATTTTTCAAGCTCGTTGCTTATCTTACTTAAATCAGTGCCCAAAAACTCAACCAGCATAATAGCCGCTTTGGGTGTAATTTGATACCCCTTAGCCTGCAAATTCTTGCGAATCCAGTCTGAGACTTGGTTTTCGTACAACTTCTTGCTTTCAAAACAGATTCCGTTTTTTTTGATGAGCTTATATATTTTTTTACGTTTATCGAACTTGTTGTATTTATAACAAAGCACCAAAACGGTAGTGGGCTGGGGGTTTTCGGCATACGCTACCAATTTTTCAATTGATCTGGCCAAGTGCTGCGCTTCTTTAACAATAACAACCTGTCTTTCTGCCATCATGGGGTATCTTTTTGCACTACCCACAATATCCTCTATTGACACTTCCTTACCATATAGCACCACCTGATTGAAGCCTTGCTCCTCTTGGGCAAGCACGTTCTTTTCAATGAATTCTGCTATTTTATCAATATAATAGGGCTCTTCACCCGTCAGCAAATAAATGGGTTTGATATTTCCGGCAGCGATGTCCCTTACTATTTGTTTTGCTTCTTCCATCCAAAAAAAATCATCAAATTTGTGAAATGTTACCATTGAATTTTCCGGTATACCATTTTCGTTTCAAAAATAACGAAAATAAAGTCCATATTTTTGATGTGATCCGTAAAAAGTTCGTGGTTCTGCAGCCCGAGGAATGGGTTCGCCAACACTTAGTCCACCATTTGATCGAAGACAAGGGGTATCCTGAAAGCCATATCAATGTTGAGAAACAGCTCACTTTGAATTCAATAAAAAAAAGATATGATGTAGTGGTCTTCAATTCAGATGGATCGATCAAAATTTTGGTTGAATGTAAAGCCCCGAAAATAAAAATAGACCAAAACACCTTCGACCAGATCGCACGGTACAATATGAACTTGAAAGCGGAATATTTGATCGTGACCAACGGATTGCGGCATTTTTATTGTAAAATGGATTTTGAGCAAGAAAAATATATATTTCTAAAGGATATTCCTGATTTTAGCCGTTAATTTGCCATCGTTTTGCGTATAGCCATTGTCATACTGAACTGGAACGGAGAGGAGCTTTTAAAAAGTTACCTGCCGTCGGTCACCAAATACTCGGAAGGAGCGGATATTTACGTTGCCGATAATGCATCGACCGATGGTTCGGTTGCTTTTATCAAGGCGAACTACCCTTCAATACAAATCGTTCAAAACACAACTAACGGTGGCTTCGCCAAGGGCTACAACGATGCCCTAGAACATATTAAGGCAGATGTGTACTGCCTGTTGAACTCTGATGTTGAAGTTTCTGAAAATTGGCTAATGCCCATTATAAAAACTTTTAAAGAGCTACCCAATGCGGGGATCATTCAACCCAAGATATTGGATTTAAAACGAAGGAGCCATTTCGAGTATGCGGGTGCGGCAGGGGGGTTTATAGATCAACTTGGCTACCCTTTTTGCAGGGGCCGTGTTTTTCAAGCATTGGAAAAAGATGAAGGTCAATATGATGATATACGAGAGATTTTTTGGGCCACAGGAGCCTGTATGTTCATAAATAGTGGACTTTACAATAGCCTTGGTGGGTTCGACGAGGATTATTTCGCCCACCAAGAAGAAGTGGATCTTTGCTGGCGGGCAAAAAACAGAGGGCACAAGGTATACTATGTGGGCACATCCAAGGTATACCATTTAGGAGGGTCTACCCTGAGCAACATGAACCCACAGAAAACTTATCTGAATTTCAGAAACTCACTGTTCTCCATTACCAAGAACCTTCCAAGAAGAAAGGCCTTCCCCATCATTTTCATACGTTTATTGCTTGACGGTGTTGCGGGTGTACGTTTTGTACTTCAGCTAAAGTTCAACCACTGTTTTGCCATTTTACGTGCCCACTTCAGCTTTTACAGGCATTTTGGGAAAATGTACAGGAAAAGGGAAAAAGCCAATTTTATACTAAATTACTATACCACGAAGTCCATCGTATGGTCACACTTCGTACATCAAGAGAGTAAGTTTGATACATTAATAAAAGATTGACTAATTTTGCAAAACAAGATAGTACTGTTTACATTTTTTTACTATTGATTGAACACATCAAAAAACAATTATTAATATCATTTAAGAACCAAAATCATGAAAAAAATCATTTTAGGTGTTATGGGGGCAACTATATTGTTATCCTCTTGTGTATCACAAAAGAAATTCAAAAACCTAGAGACCGAACACAAACAAGGGCAGGATTTATTGAACTCCGCCACGGTCAAGTTGAACGATTGTTTGGAGGAAAAGGCCACAGCTACCTCAAGATTAAAGACCATGAAAGATCAAAATACATTTCTTAAAGCGAACAATCAAGATTTGATCAATAATATGGGTAATTTGACCACTTTGACAACCAAGGGTGCCGAAAACCTTGAAAAATCTTTGGAAAGTCTTCAAGAGAAAGACCTTACCATTAGAAAATTACAAAATGCAATCACAAGAAGAGACTCTGTAAACCTCTCTCTGGTACAAAGTTTAAAGGGAGTCTTGGGTAATTTAGATGATGAGGATATCACGATAAGTGTTGAAAAAGGTGTTGTGTTTGTTTCCATCTCTGACAAGTTGTTGTTCAGTAGTGGAAGCTATAACCTAACAGGTCGTGCCAAAGAAGTACTGGGCAAGGTTGCCAAGGTCGTGAACAACAAACCTGATTTTGAATTCATGGTTGAGGGCCATACCGATGACGTACCTTTCAGAAAGGGAATTCTATTAGATAACTGGGATCTAAGTACAAAACGTGCCACAGCCGTTGTTCGGGTTTTACAGAACGATTACGGGGTAGATCCAAAAAGAATGACCGCTGCAGGAAGATCACAGTATGTACCTTTGTCTACAACCGAAAAATCCAGAAACAGAAGAACCCGAATTGTGGTGCTTCCAAAAATCGATCAGTTCTATAGTATGATCGAAGAGGGCATGAAAGATCCTGCCATCAACAATTAGGCATACTTTTTATACTAAAAAAGCCCACCAATTGGTGGGCTTTTTGCATTTCATACTTTTTGAAATTCGGGTAAATTATAAAACATCAAGACTGCCTTTGCCCTCACGAAGTACTTGTGGCTCATCTTGTGAAAGGTCGATAACGGTCGATGCCACATTATCGCCGTACCCCCCATCGATAACCATGTCCACCAAATTGTTCCATTTTTCAAAAATGAGCTCTGGGTCTGTTGTGTACTCCAACAGCTCATCGGCATCATGTATTGAGGTAGAAACAATGGGGTTGCCCAATTCTTCGACCAAGGCCTTGGTAATTGAATTGTCGGGCACACGAATACCTACGGTCTTCTTCTTTTTAAAACTTTTGGGCAAACTATTGTTTCCTGGTAATATGAAGGTATAGGGGCCTGGCAAGGCTCGTTTTAAAATCTTGAATGTAGCAGTGTCTATTTGACGTACATAATCAGAAAGATTGCTTAAATCGGCACAGATAAATGACCAATTGGCCTTTGCCAGCTTTATGCCTTTAATTCGGGCTATCTTTTCCAAAGCACGGGTTTTTGTTATATCGCAACCAAGACCATAGACCGTATCGGTAGGGTATATGACCAAACCGCCTTTTCGTAATACCTCAACCACCCTTTTAATTTCTTTCGGGTTTGGGTTCTCTTCGTATATTTTTATATATTCGGACATAATTTATCTCAAATGGGCACTATTCAAAGTAAGATATATTTTTTATCATGAAAAAGTTAGTATACACCATCTTAATTACAATTTCTTTTGTTTGTCTATATTCTTGTTCTAAGAATGAAGAACCAAAGATAGAAAAACCCGCCTTGTTATTAGAGTTCAAGACGATTACCGATATCTCTTATGGTTCAGATTCCAAACAGACCTATGATATTTATCTGCCAAAAGAGAGAACGCTTGCCACAAAGGTAATAGTATTGGTTCATGGCGGTGGTTGGACAAGTGGTGATAAAAATGATATGAATGCTTTTAAGGACTTTATTTTAAGGGATTTGCCAAATATTGCCGTAGTAAACATGAACTATACCTTGGCAAATGACAATGTACCTGTGCACCCAACACAGGTAAATGATATAACCTCTGTTATCGATCATTTGAAAGACAATCGAAACGAATATCAAATTTCAGATGATATTGGGTTTATAGGAGTGAGTGCCGGTGGACATTTAGCACTGCTCTGGAGCTATGCCTTTGACTTGGACAATAAAGTGAAAATGGTATGTAGTATTGTTGGGCCGACCAACCTTCGTGATGAGGCCTATTTGAATAGTACAAATCCTGAAATTCAAGATTTACTAAGTTTATATGGTGAAGACCTGTCGTTTCTAAAAGAAATAAGTCCGTTGTTTCAGGTCACTGCTACGGCTCCCCCAACCATTCTTTTTTATGGGGGTCAAGATCCATTGGTTTCTATTTCCCAGAGCAGTGACTTAAGTGACAAGTTAGAAGTTTTGGGCGTTATCCACGAGTTTACATTATATGAAAACGAAGGCCATGGGTGGGTGGGTGTAAGTCTTTTTGACACTTCGGTCAAGCTAAAGGCTTTTATTGAGGTGCATTTGTAACAATACTTTTACCTCACGAAACCACCTCTAACTTCGCAAACCGCAACAATAACTTCTTAACGCCTCCTTTTTCAAAAAAAATTTCGGCCTTTTTATCATTGCCCGCACCCTCGATATTGGTTACCCTGCCCCGACCGAACCGGGTATGGTCCACAAGTGCACCCTCTTTTAAATTGGGGTGAATTGTGTTTGTATTATTGGTTGGCGAGGTCAATTCAGGTTTCAACTTTCTAAGCTTTCGAAGTTGTTTTTCATTGGGTTTGCCAACGAGTGGTGGAGTCCCGTTTGCCGGTTTTACCTGCCGCAACCTGCTTTTGTCCACATCGCCAAAAATATCGGAATCGATAAGAGGTTTGTAGCGGTAGGCAACACTATCAATAGGCGTTAGATTCTCAACATACCGCTCATCGATCTCTTCTAAAAACCTGCTGGGTTCGGCATCGATCAGTTTCCCCCAACGGTAGCGGTTTTGGGTATACGTCAAATAGGCCTGTTTTTCAGCTCTTGTAATCGCTACATAAAACAACCTACGCTCTTCTTCCAACTCACTTCGGGTGTTCATGCTCATGGCGGAGGGAAACAAATCTTCCTCCATACCCACAATATACACATACGGAAATTCAAGACCTTTCGCCATGTGAATGGTCATAAGCGCCACGCGGTCATCGTCGCCCGTATCTTTGTCCAAATCGGTCGCTAGGGCTACATCTTCCATAAATTCGCCGATGTTTCCAGTTGCGTCCGCCAGCTCCTTTTGCCCTTCCACAAAATCTTTGATACCATTGAGCAGTTCTTCGATATTTTCCATTCTGGCGATACCTTCGGGAGTTCCATCCTTTTTAAACTCCAACAGAATCCCCGTTTTTTTGGCTATATGTTCGGCAAGCACAAAGGCATCGGCATTCTCGTTCATGATCTGGAAGCTCTTGATCATGGTCACAAAATCATGCAGCTTTCTTTTGGTGCCCGCATTGATCTTTAAGTCTATTTTATCACTATTTTCGATCACCTCAAAAATAGAACGCCCATAATGGTTGGCGGCAACCACAAGTTTATCCACCGTAGTCTGGCCAATGCCCCTCCCTGGAAAATTGATGATCCGTTTTAGGGCTTCTTCATCTTTGGGGTTGATGACCAAACGCAGATATGACAGTACATCCTTGATTTCCTTCCGCTGGTAAAACGATAGCCCGCCATAGATACGATAGGGTATATCACGCTTTCGCAGGGCATCTTCGATTGAACGGGACTGTGAATTGGTGCGGTACAATACGGCGAACTGCCCATTTGCCATTTGGTGCTGCATTCGGTTTTCCCAGATCGAACCTGCCACATAGCGCCCTTCTTCGGCATCAGTAGGGCTACGGTGTATGATTATGGCAGCACCTTCGTCATTATCGGTCCATACCACCTTCTCCAATTGGTTCTTGTTTTTGGCTATGATCGAGTTCGCCGCATTCACAATGTTTTTGGTGGATCTGTAATTCTGCTCTAACCGGTACATGCCCACCTCATCATAATCTTTCTGAAAATTCAGGATGTTGCTGATGTTCGCCCCACGAAAAGAGTATATGCTCTGCGCATCATCGCCCACCACGCAAATGTTCTGGTACCTGTCGGACAATGCTTTTACGATCAAGTACTGTGAATGGTTGGTATCTTGGTACTCATCGACCAAAATATAACGGAACCGATCTTGGTATTTCATCAATACCTCGGGAAAACGGGTCAATAACTCGTTGGTTCTCAACAACAGGTCATCAAAATCCATCGCCCCTGCCTTAAAACAGCGCTCCACATAATTGTGGTATATATCGCCCATTCGGGGGCGTTTCGTCATGGCATCGGCTTCCACCAGATCAGGATTGTTCAAATAGGCCTTGACGGTAATCAAACTATTCTTATAAGACGAAATGCGGTTTTGTACCTGTTTGTATTTGTAAATATCCTTGTCAAGCCCCATTTCTTTGATAATAGAGGAAATCAAACGTTGCGAATCCTGCGTATCGTAAATGGTAAAATTGCTAGGAAAACCAAGTTTGTCGCCATCAAAGCGCAACAATTTTGCAAAGACCGAATGAAAAGTACCCATCCAAAGATTTTTGGCCTCAGAACCACCAACAATATTTGCAATACGCTTTTTCATCTCACGGGCCGCCTTGTTGGTAAAGGTCAAGGCAAGAATATTAAATGCATCTACCCCCTGGTCCATTAAATGGGCAATACGGTAGGTCAGTACCCTGGTCTTACCCGAACCGGCACCCGCTATCACCATCAACGGGCCATCTTTGTGCAAAACGGGCGCCTTTTGGGCATCATTCAACTGATCGATAAAATTCTCCAAATTCGTATACAGTTTATTCTTTTATAAAGCGGTGTGAATTTAGCCATAATAACGCTTACTCAAATAAGAACTCCTTAATAATTATGAACAAAAGCGCTGAATCTTATCGAATTTGAATATATTTAGAAAATCAAACAAACCAATGAAACTACCCATATGTAATTTGTTGTTTTTAGGCTTGATTTTCAGCACTACTATAGGTCTTTCACAAACAAAATCGAAAGGGCCAATTATTATGGACTTCGGAGAAGTGTTCACTATTGAGAATACCGACTTCAAGGTAGATACAAGCAGGTCATACAAAGCAGTCTTCGATATCATGAACTCACCTGAATCAAATGAAGACCTCAATGGAAGTATAGAGACGGCTGCCCGTTTTTTAAACATGCACGCCCAAAGTGGATTACCTATCGAGCAATTGTCAGTGGCTTTGGTGGTTCACCATAATGCATCTAAAGATATTATCACCAACGAGGCCTATCAAAAGCGATACGGAACCAACAATCCGAATCAAAAACTGATTCAATCGTTGTTAGATAGCGGTGCACAGATTATTTTCTGTGGGCAGTCTTCTAAAGCACGTGACTTTCCAAAGAACGAGCTTATAGAAGGCGTACAATTATCGCTTTCTGCCATGACGGCATTGATTCAACTACAAGATGAAAATTATAGGCTTATTAAATTTTAAACCAGATACTTATGAATAAACTAGTACACGCAGCAATATTGCTTGCAACAAGTGTTGCCTTTGCACAACAACCCAATTTAGAAAAAGACTACAACTCTATTGAAGACAAGGTAGTCGAATGGCGAAGGTACTTTCACCAAAATCCTGAACTGAGCAATCGCGAGTTCAAGACTGCGGAAAAAATAGCAAAGCACCTCAAATCACTAGGTATCGAAGTGCAGACCGGTGTGGCCCACACAGGCGTTGTTGGCTTGCTCAAAGGAAATAAGCCCGGTAAGGTCATTGCTTTAAGAGCTGATATAGATGCACTACCCGTTACCGAACGCAATAATCTGCCCTATAAATCAAACGTAACTTCAGATTTTGGAGGCGAAAAAGTGGGGGTCATGCACGCTTGTGGCCACGATACGCATATTGCCATATTAATGGGTGTAGCAGAGGTTCTCTCGAAGAATAAAGATAAAATCAAGGGCACCATAAAATTCATCTTTCAACCCGCAGAAGAAGGCCCACCACCGGGTGAGGAAGGTGGTGCTTTGATGATGGTAAAAGAAGGGGTTCTTGAAAACCCAAAGGTCGATGCTATTTTCGGGCTGCATATCAACTCACAGACCCCAGTAGGTGTGATTCGTTACAAATCTGGTGGAATAATGGCCGCCGCCCAATATTTTTCAATCAATGTCAAAGGTAAACAAAGCCACGGTTCACAACCATGGTCGGGCGTTGACCCCATTTTAATCAGTGCCAAGATCATAGATGGCCTTCAGACCATTATCAGCCGTGAGACCAAATTGACACAAGAAGCGGCCGTGATCACGGTGGGCAAGATAAAAAGTGGCATTCGGTTTAATATCATACCCGAAAGTGCTGAAATGATCGGAACCATCAGAACCTTGGATTATGGTATGAAAGACCATATAAACAAAAGAATGATGGAAATGGTGCCGACCATAGCCAAGGCCTATGGCGGTGAAGCAACTATTCAAATCAAGGATTTCACCGATATCACCTTTAACGACCCTGCTTTGGTGGATCAAATGTTACCGACCATGCAACGTATTGCAGGTGCAGAAAATGTTCAGATTATGAAAGCGATTACGGGTGCTGAGGATTTCTCATACTTTCAAAGAGAGGTACCCGGGTTTTACTTTTTCTTAGGGGGAATGACCCCAGGTTCAACAGAATCTTTTCCGCACCACACCCCTGATTTTTTAATTGATGACAGTGGATTGATGTTAGGGGTCAAAACATTTACGGAAATGAGCTTGGATTTTCTTAATCAATGAACAGTGGGCAGTAGATACTAGTGTTAAGTTAAGTGTAAAATGGCGGTTAAGGCGAAGTTATTTTTTGAATTTTATGAAATGAAAAAGAATGAGCCTTGGGGCGTCTTTTTATGCTTAACTTAACACTGGGTTATTGATTATGGAACCTACAAATAAACGAGAAACCATCAACGAACAACGAGCAACGAAAAACAATGAACAGTGGGTAGTGAACAGTGAACAATTAGCAGTCAATTAACAATAAACAATCCGTTATCGAAAATGGAAGCACTTCTTGAATTTTTGTCGAACATTTCATGGTGGCTTTGGGTAGTGATTGCCCTAGCACTTGTTGCTATACGTGATGTTTTTATCCAAAAGTCGCATACCATCTCACATAACTTTCCCGTGGTGGGGCATTTGAGGTATTGGCTGGAAAGCATCGGACCTGAAATGCGGCAGTATTTTGTCGCAAACAATCGAGAAGAGCTTCCCTTTAACCGCATAGAAAGAAGTTGGATCTATGCCTCTGCAAAAAAGGAAAACAATTACGAAGGTTTTGGTACAGATCGTGATATTTACGCCCATCAGCACATTTTCGTAAAAAACCAAATGATGGCCTATAGGGTTGCGGAGAGCCACCCCAATGCGACCGATAAATCTTTTGTGCCCTGTGCCAAAGTAATGGGGCAATACAACCAACGCAGAAAACCCTATCGCCCTGCATCGGTGATCAATGTTTCGGCCATGAGCTTTGGGTCACTCTCGGCAGCTGCTATAGAAGTAATGAACAAAGGGGTTGCCAAAGCGGGGGGATATCACAACACAGGTGAAGGCGGACTTTCGCCCTACCATAAACAAGGAGGCGATGTGATTTTTCATTTCGGAACAGGTTACTTTGGGGTTCGTTCAAAGGAGGGGGGATTCTCCATTGAAAAATTGAAAAAGCTGGTTGATGGCAATACGTGTATAAAAGCAATCGAGATAAAATTATCGCAAGGGGCAAAACCGGGAAAAGGCGGTGTTTTGCCCGGTGCAAAGATTACCGCTGAAATCGCTGGTATTCGAGGTGTTGAAATAGGAAAAGATGTGCTCTCGCCTTCCACGCACAAGGCTTTCAGCACTATTCCGGAATTGATGCAGTTGATCGAGACCATTGCAGAAGAAACCGGACTGCCGGTAGGAATAAAAGGTGCCATCGGAAAATTGGACCAGTGGGAGCTATTGGCAGATACGATGGTAGAAACAGGCAAGGGCCCTGATTTTATTACGGTAGATGGTGGCGAGGGTGGCACAGGTGCGGCACCACCTTCATTTGCCGATCACGTATCTTTACCCTGGGTATATGGGTTTTCAAGTCTTTACAAGGTGTTCTTGAAACGAAACCTAACTGATCGTATCGTGTTTATCGGCAGTGGAAAATTAGGGTTTCCGGCCAAAGCCGCTATGGCCTTTTCAATGGGGATAGACTGTATCAATGTGGCAAGAGAGGCGATGATGAGTATCGGCTGCATTCAAGCCCAAGTTTGCCATACCAATAAATGTCCTGCTGGTATTGCCACTCAAAGCAAATGGAGACAGAACGGAATTAATGTCCCCTTAAAATCAGACCGGTTGGCACAGTATTTTAAGACTTTCAGTAAAGAGTTGTTAGAAATCACCCATGCAGCAGGTTATGAGCACCCTTCCCAGTTCACCATGGATGATATTCAGGTTAATGTAGACGACATTGATCTAAATAGAAATTTGACATCCACGTATGGATATCAAAAAGCCAAGGTGGACTTTTCAGGGGTAAATCAACTCAAAGCATGTACATATTTAGGCGGAAAAGGTTGACAGTAAAATTCACCCTAGAATAAAAAAATTATTGAAGCCAACTATCCCCGAGACCCGACCGATCGGCACGCCCGCCTTGACCCCATTCGGTCAGGGGCGGACAAGCCATCGGGGAATTATAAGATTAAAAATGCTAATGCAAGTTTTTGGATAACAGGTGAAAAAATTGTGTTTATGAAGCACAAGCATTTACTAAAAAGAGCGTTATTTTAGTTCTTCTTACGGATTATTTCTTATTTTTTTTCATTATTTTCGGGCGATGAATATGACAACATCAAAAAAAGAAGCCGTTTTGTAGTTTAACATTTGTAGATTAAGAAGTTCAAGTATTCCATGTTTTTTTGCACTTCATCGAATTTTTCAAATAAAACCAAGTAGGGGAACGTTATAGATAGTTGAACGGGTTCCCAAATACCTGAAACCTATCTTGAAATCATGAAAATGAAATCAATAATACGGGTTTTGACCTTGAAGCGGAGCTTTATCTTATCAATGTCACTTTAATCTTAACTTTTGCCTTTGTTCGTAAAACAATGTATTTAAAGTTTAAAGAACAACACAAAAACCAATGAGACAGTTTATACTTATTTTTTGCATTATGCTTTTCAGTTCCATATCATTGTCCGCTCAAAATAAGAGCGTGTTAATTGCTGAGGTCCATACGTTAAAAATGCAACTTGATTCATTAAAGAGCGAGTTGTTCAATGCCCGAAAAACTGAAAAGGTAAGCTTGGCCAAAGCCGAATCTTACGAAACACAGGTTACCGAATTACAAGATGCGAACACTACCCTTCTCAAGAATCTGAATAGTTTTGCCGAAGTTTCGAACAAGAACTCCGACAACATCAATAAGGCAATGTCAA
Source organism: Bacteroidota bacterium (assembly GCA_024278565.1). Classification (GTDB taxonomy): domain Bacteria; phylum Bacteroidota; class Bacteroidia; order Flavobacteriales; family Flavobacteriaceae; genus Maribacter_C. Next base: position 6,587 of record JAJRSY010000330.1, on the reverse strand, counting down.
GCCTTGACAAAAAGGAAAAACAACTAAAAGAGGTCAACGCTGCCGTTGCCCGGAACGACTCGACCGCAATTGTAGTGCTTACCAATGCAAAACAAACCCTTGGTGAAAATGCCAAAATAGGCGTTTCAGGTAATTCGGTAGTAATATCGACAGACCTTGGTACTTTGTTCGGTGGGGGCTCAAGTGCCAAAATTGCCGCCACTGGGGGAGCATGGCTGCAAAAAATAGCCACTATTTTAGCAGCAAATCCTGATATGGCCATAACTGTTGAAGGACTTACCATGACAGGCAACCTAGATCTGGCGGGGCAACAAGCGGCGGTGATTTCCGGTATGCTTCAAAAGCAATTTTCAATTGCACCCGAACGGATTACCGCCTTGGGTAAAGATGGTAATTTCAAAGAAGGGATCACTATCAAAATACACCCGAAATTCAATCAGTTTTATGCCATGGTCAAAGAGAATATGAAGAACAATAATTAAGAAAAAGTCGGGTTTTGACGTGTTGATGGACCTTTACACTAGTTAATCTTAAAATATCAGGTAAACGAGACATACTTTTTCAAATAAACGTACGTTCTTGTTGCAGCAAACGACATCGCCTATTGGCGATACAAATCAACCCACATGACCGGAGACCATATTTTTCAATTATTTGCCTATTTAATTCCTTCTGTAATTACAGGAGCCATCGCATTTTATTTTTTTAGAATGCACACCGATAATGAAGAAGGTAGACGAAGATTTTTGCTTCACAAAGATTCACAAACAGAGACCTTACCTATTCGACTACAAGCATATGAGCGGCTGGCACTATTCTTAGAGCGTATTTCGCTACCTAGTCTCATGGTGCGTGTTGCTCCACAATCGGCAGATAAAAATGCCTATGAAGCCTTGCTTATAAAAAGTATCGAAAACGAGTTCGACCATAACCTATCGCAACAAATATACCTGTCAGATGAATGTTGGAGTATCATCAAGGCAGCCAAGAGTGCTACTGTTCAAATGATCCGAAAGGTGGCCATGAGCGATACCGATACTGCCGATAAGCTTCGCGAAGATGTTTTGACCCAGACCATGGACAAACAATCACCCTCGGTAACCGCCTTGGCCTATATTAAGAAAGAGGTTGGGGAACTTTGGTGATCATTAGAGCCAATAGGTCTTCAATACTTATTCACCATTGACCACTTCTGAAAGCTCCTGGTTCAATTCGGTATTTTTGTGTTTAGCGTACCTATAACCACTCTCCCACCACTTTGTCATCTTTTCCCTATCAAAAATAAGTGAATTGGTAGTAAGCACGGTTGGGGTATAATAGAAATTGATAATGGCATCATTATGACTGGCTACAAATTTTCCTATCCGTATGTTCTGGTTCTCAATTCGATCTAAAATGAATTCGAACATAGTGGTCAAAAGCGAGAACGGGTTTTTTGAGGGCATGCGGTTAAAATGGTTTATCTCGGTCTGTAAAACAATCACATCTATTTCTGTAGCACCTCGTTTTATAGCTTCTTCGATGGGTACCATGTTTCCAAGGCCACCATCGGCATACTCGCATCCGTTTTTACGGACCAAGCTCATAAATGGTGTGTAATTGCAAGAGATCCATATCCATTCACAAAATTCCTCATAGGTACACTCGTTTACACTCTTATATTCTACCTGATTCAAAGAAAGGTTGGAAACCGTGACCACTGTTTCTTTTATACCGTTCTTCAGAATTTCAAACTCCTCAAGTGTAAGCGTGTTTTTTATTAATTTTAGCAGATTATAACTCTCACCAAAAGTCTTGTTGCCACGATAAAAGTTCTTAAGAACATTCCAATGGTTAATACCAATGTTGTGAACACCATGTTTTTTTTCAATGGTAAACGGACAAATGCTGAAAATACTGTTCTGATCGACCGAGGTGAACACCTCTTTTATTTTATCGATCTCACCAAGTGCGATGTGGGAAATCAATAAACTTCCGGTAGAGGTTCCTAAATATAAATCATAGTTATGCTTGAGCTCTTGTATCAAGTATTGTGCAACACCACCCGCAAAAGCACCTTTGCTACCGCCCCCAGAAATGACCAAAGCCCTCATTGTTCTCCTAATTTACTGTTCATATAATGCAAACTTCCCCCTTTTAGTCCTTTGGTTATTGTTTCAAGCCGTTTTTTATAATCCGCATCCTTCAATAACCCATCCAACAAATTTCGGGCATATTTTTTGAATTGCCAACTATGGTGCGTACTTGCTTCGATTAAACTTTTCAAAACCACATCAGTTAGACCGATAGTCTCGTTCAAATACTGAAAAGCCCCCATACGAACCTCCCATGAATACTTTGAAGATGTATATCCGCTAAGTTCATCAAAAAAAACAGGAGTGCTTCTACCCTCGTACTTCTCGGTCAATATGGCCAAGGCCAACCACAGTAATCTTACATTTTTGTTCGGAAGGCCGTGAATTTTCTTGGTCTTTTCCAAATATTTTGCTTTTTCTTCGGGAAAAGATGTCCATAGTTTGAACAGGGCGTTCTCTATGGTCACATAACTCTCGTCTTCCAATAGAGTCTCAAATTTGGTTTTCAAACTATCTGAAACATTTTCTATGTTCATGGCCAACGTTTGCCTAATGGGGATGGTATCTGAAGCGAATGCAAGATCCACGACATCATCGGAAAGCCGCTCGAAGTACTTGTCTAAAATACGCTTCTTCAAATGAACGGAACTGGTTTGTTGCCAATACTTGTCAAAATCCACATCACCTTCCTTTTTCATATCTTCTTCCAAAGAAAGCCATAGATCCAAGCTAGGTGAATTCTGTTGCAATAATTTCTTGGCCAACCCTATGGGAATGTCCTTGCCCGCTAACCAATCTTTTTCAAATAGTGATAGGTCTTTGCCGCTTACTTGTTCCATTTCTTCTAAAAAATCGGAAATCATAACATTCTTGAACTGGTATTTCTTTAAATAATTTTTAATTCCTTCTTTAAATGACCCATGCCCTACTTGTTCACGCAACATAACCAATGCCCACGCCCCCTTTTCATAAAACACCAAGCTACTGGCCTTTGGATCCATCAAACTTTGCCCTTCTCCCCTATCCACTCCATTTTGGAGTTCGATCAAAGAGCTGTACAGTTTCCAGTAATAATGGTCCTCCCCAAAAATATTCTTCTCGGCCAGATAGGCATAATAGGTCGCAAAACCCTCGTGCAGCCAATGATGGCCGCCATCTTTCTCTGTAACCAAATTACCGAACCATTGGTGCGTCAGTTCGTGGGCATTGACGTTTACGTAGTTTTTATCCACAAAGGAGATTGAATCGATAACATACCCATCTGAGAAAACAGTAGCTCCCGTATTCTCCATTCCGGCATACAAAAAATCCTTGACAGGAACCTGTTTGTAGTTTTGCCATGGGTAGGGCGCCCCGATTTCATTTTCTAAAAAATCGAAGATCCGTTTGGTGTAGCGGTATGTGGGCTCAACAAGCAGACTATCTTTCGAATAAAAAAAGTTTACTATGGGTATACCACTCTTAGAAACCAGAGATTCTTTTTTATAATCACCAATTACAAAGGCCAACAGGTAACTGCTCATGGGTTTTTGCATATCAAAACGCCATTTCTTTAAACCTTTGGACTTCATTTGGGTATCTACCAATTTTCCGTTTGCTACAACCTTAAGTTCATCATTCGTTACAATGGTCAGGTCGAATTCGACCTTTTCGGTCATATCATCAAGGCTCGGAAGCCAATGGCTGGTGTATTTGCCCTGACCTTGAGTCCAGATTTGGTTATTATTAGGGTCACTGTCTTCCCAACTAATAAAGTATACGGTCTGTTTGGGTTTTGTATTGAATTCTAAAGACAATCGGTAGCTTTTTCCTTCTTTAAATCTCTTTTTAATTGAAATGGTTTTTCCATCATTGAACGACTTTACCTTTCTGTTGTTCAGTTTCACTAATGAAAACCCCATGTTTTTGGCATCTAAGAATATAGAATCCACATCTTTCAAAATCTCGAAGCTATAGGTTACCTGACCTGATATTCTTTTTTGAACGGGGTCTGGTTGTATCGTGGCTTTGGCATGAACAAAGTCTACCCTATCTTGATGTTGCCCAACAGCTAAAAATGTAATACTTGAAAAAAGTAGGAAAAAGATATATTTCATGAATTTCAATAAACAAATGGTGCACCAAATTTACGTATTGTAAGCTGTTTATTCTTGTAAAAAAGCACGTTATTTTTCTTGTTATCAATACATTTTCTTTGGGTATTGGTTTAAACCAGATTCTAGAAGAAATTAGGCACGTATCATTTTTGCAGTTGTACGGGTATGCCTTAATTTAGTCAAATGAATGCCAATACCCTACAAACCCCAATTACCTACCTGAAAGGTGTAGGCCCGAACCGGGCCGAAAGCTTGCAGTCAGAGCTAGACATTCATACCTACCAAGACCTTATCAACCTTTTCCCAAACCGGTATATCGACAAGACCCAATACTATAAAATCGGCAAATTACAACGTTCGAATGCCGATGTGCAGATTGTGGGTAAAATCACGCATATCAAAACCGTAGAACAGAAAAAAGGCAAAAGGTTGGTCGCCACTTTTATAGATGATACGGGATAAATGGAGTTGGTATGGTTCAGGGGGCAAAAATGGATCCGCGAAAACCTAAAACTGAACACCCCCTACGTCATTTTTGGAAAATGCAATTGGTACAACGGAAAATTCGCTATGCCCCACCCCGAAATGGAACTGCTCGAAGATCATGAGCAGGGCCTTAAAATAGCGATGCAGCCGATTTACCCTTCTACGGAAAAACTCAGCAACAAGGGCATAACGAACAGAGCTATGGGCAAACTAATTCAGCAATTGTTCATAGAGACGAAAGGACGGTTTTCAGAAACATTATCGAATGATATACTCCAAGAACTGAAACTCATACCAAAAAGCGAGGCCCTGATCAACATCCATTTTCCAAAAAACCAAGAATTGTTGGCAAAAGCACAGTTCAGATTGAAATTCGAAGAATTTTTTTACATTCAATTGCAGTTGATTTCAAAGAAAATATTGCGCAAACAAAAAATAAAGGGATTCAATTTTGATCAGGTGGGAGAACTGTTCAATACGTTTTATAAGAATCGTTTGCCCTTTGAACTTACAGGAGCCCAAAAAAGGGTCGTTAAAGAAATACGTTCAGACTTAGGTAGTAATGCACAGATGAACAGGCTTTTACAAGGAGATGTAGGTTCGGGAAAAACCATTGTGGCCCTGCTGACAATGTTATTGGCCATTGACAATGGTTTTCAAGCCTGTTTAATGGCCCCGACCGAAATTCTCGCCAACCAACACTTTAACGGAATCAAAGAACTGCTCGGTGATATTGGGGTCAACTGTGCCCTTTTAACCGGCTCTGTAAAGAAATCGGCCCGCAAAATAATTCATGAACAATTAGAAAGTGGTGAACTGCATATTTTAATCGGCACCCATGCCCTATTGGAAGACAAGGTAAAATACAAAAATATTGGTCTGGCAATAATTGACGAACAACATCGATTTGGCGTGGCACAAAGGTCAAAGCTCTGGCATAAAAATAAATTTCCGCCACACATACTGGTCATGACCGCTACCCCCATACCCAGAACCTTAGCAATGAGCCTCTACGGTGACCTTGATATTTCAATAATTGACGAACTTCCACCAGGGCGAAAACCTATTAAAACCGTTCATCGCTACGACGCTGACCGGTTAAAAGTATTTAAGTTCATTCGCGATGAAATCGAAAAAGGAAGGCAGATTTATATCGTATACCCCTTGATACAGGAATCAGAAGCCTTGGATTATAAAGATTTGATGGATGGTTACGAAAGTATCGCACGAGACTTTCCCCTGCCCAAATATCAAATATCGATCGTGCACGGAAAAATGAAGCCAGCTGATAAAGACTATGAAATGCAGCGCTTTGTAAAAGGCGAAACGCATATTATGGTAGCCACTACGGTTATAGAGGTTGGTGTAGACGTACGCAATGCCTCCGTCATGATAATCGAAAGTGCAGAGCGTTTCGGGCTCTCACAATTACACCAACTACGAGGCCGCGTGGGGCGGGGTGCCGAGCAGAGTTTTACCATTCTCATGAGCAGTCACAAACTTTCAACAGAAGCAAAAACCCGATTACGAACCATGGTACAAACCAACGATGGTTTTGAAATAGCCGAGGTAGACCTACGACTTCGTGGCCCCGGAGATTTGATGGGCACCCAACAAAGTGGGGTTTTAGACCTAAAAATCGCAGATATTGTAAGAGATAATGATATTTTAAAGACCGCCCGGTTTTATGCTATCCAACTTTTAAAAAGTGACCCCGCCATTGAAAAACCCGATAACATTGTTGTTAGGCACGCATACAACCAATTGGTCAAGTACAAAAATATTTGGAATTACATTAGTTGAACATCGTAATTTCAATTCGGAAGGTTTCATAAAACCACTACTTTTAATAGCTTTGTACGCTTAAATGGAATAAGACAATGAGTTCAAAAAAAACACTATTTGATAAGGTCTGGGATTCGCACATAGT
>JAJRSY010000329.1 GCA_024278565.1 Bacteroidota bacterium | reverse complement strand
CATCTAAAACCCTTGACAGCCCTGTGCAGGTTGTTAATTGGGTTGAACTAATTAAATAGTCCATATAAAGCTCTTTCAAGTTATCAACAGCCATATCTCTTTTTTACAAATTCATGCATTATTTTTGCGTAAGGTCAGTTATTTAATTGATCTGTCGTATGCTCTAATGGTAATTCCTAATATGATCGCCGTACTTTTACTTGCGCCCAAAGTAAATGCGACGGCGAAAGAGTACTATAAAAAATTGAAAGATGGTAAAGCATAAATCGGGCTTCTTAAATAGCATAGGCAACCCAAATGTGGGCAAGTCGACATTGATGAATGCTTTTGTTGAGAAAAAACTGTCGATTATTACTTCTAAAGCACAAAGGACCCGACATTGTATTTTAGGTATTGTCAATGGCAAGGATGAACTCTTTATTACAGAACGCACTTTATGTAAAGAGCTGTAAACTTGTTATTTGTTTTACCTATGTTTTACCTGAGAAAAGAAAAAGGAATCTCAAAAACTGAGATTCCTTTGTTTACAATGTAGCGAGAGCGGGGCACGATCCCGCGACCTCCGGGTTATGAATCCGACGCTCTAACCAGCTGAGCTACCTCGCCATGGCACTTTTTAACGGCAGCAAATATAAAGTTTAATTATTTGTTCGTCAACTATAAAATGGCTAAAATTATTCTAGCGGTTTTATTTTTTAATCCTTTATAAATATATATATTGCCAATGTAAATACTATTTGAAATGAGTGATAAAATAAAATTTGAAATGGAGTTTGTGATACAGTCCTCACCGCATATGCTGTACCAATACTTAGCCACTCCGTCAGGTCTTTCAGAATGGTTTGCCGACGACGTGAACTCTAGGGGTGAATTGTTTAGTTTCATTTGGGATGGTTCTGAAGAGGATGCAAAACTGCTCAAAAAAAAGAACGATGATTTCGTGAAATTCGCTTGGGAAGAAAACGACGACGACACTTATTTCGAAATGAAAATAATCGTTGACGAAATGACCAAAGATGTTTCTCTTTTTGTTACCGATTTTGCCGATGAAGATGAAGTAGAGGAATCAAAAATGTTATGGACCAACCAAGTGGGTGACCTAAAACAGGTCTTGGGGTCAAAGTGATTTTTAAAAATAGTTTCTTAAATACTACTTGGCCTTGATTTTTCAAGGCCTTTTTTATGGCTGTCAGCTTTTTTTGTAATTGCTGAAACTATTTTGAACAATAAATAGCGACACTAATAAAATGATTAATTCTAACGGAGAACTTCTTTCAGAAGAAACCAATTTTATCAATCACAAAAATAGGGGATTACGTTATGGCGACTCCTTATTTGAGACCATACGTGTGGTCAATAGCATGGTTTTCTTTTGGGAAGAGCACTATCGCAGATTAATGGCCTCAATGCGAATTTTACGAATGGAAATACCCATGGCGTTTACCATGGATTTTTTGAAAGAAGAGTTACTAAAAACAATTCAGGCGAATTTTTTGGAAAATAAGGCTGCGCGAATTCGCTTAACTGTATTTAGAAATAATGGAGGCCTGTATTTGCCAATCACCAATGATATTTCATATTGCATAGAGTCGCAATCCTTAGAATTGCCATTTTACGCTCTTAATGACAATTCATATGAAGTAGGACTGTATAAAGATTTTTATGTTAATCCTGATATGATTTCTACTCTAAAAACCAACAATAAGATAATCAATGTAGTAGGTAGCATCTTTGCCAAAGAAAACGGGTATGATAACTGCTTACTTTTGAACTACGATAAAAAAGTTGTTGAGGCCTTGAACGGGAACCTTTTTTTGATAAACGGCAATACGGTGATAACCCCACCTTTAAATGATGGTTGTCTAAACGGAATAATACGAAAAAAACTGCTTGCGATTATTGACAAAATAGAAAACTATTCCCTAAAGGAGGCATCTATCTCACCCTTTGACCTACAAAAGGCTGATGAGCTCTTTATTACCAATTCAATTGTTGGCATCTGTTCAATTTCTAAATACAGAAAGAAGCAATTTGGCAATATGGTGGCAAAAGATTTGATTGGAAAACTGAATGCAACGGCCAGATTTTCGATTCCGGAATTATAACCGTGTCCCGTTTTTAGATGAATACGGGGTAGACCTGCTTCTCGGTAGATAAAAAAGAAACGAAATAAAATACCTAAGTTAATTTAAACTAGGGTTGTCAGGAGCATTTGACCATAGTAGATAATCACCTCCAAGCTCAGTAATTTTCTCTTTCCAGAACGCTATTGATGATTTATTGATAATTGAGCTTTCATACTTGTTTTTTACTACTATCCACGATTTAGAGGTCAGTTCTTGGTCAAGTTGTAGTGCCGACCAGCCCGTATACCCTAAAAAAAAGCGAATATCCTCTTCTAATATTACACCTTCATTAATAAGACTGATTATTTTTTCAAAATCACCACCCCAAAAAACACCATCAGAAATTTCTGTGCTATTGGTTATAAGATGGGGCACCTTGTGTATAAAGTAAATATTGTCTTGTTCCACAGGGCCACCGTTGTACACTTGAAAAGGAATAAGTATTTCAGTCACCAATTCATTAATGTTGTATTCCAATGGTTTGTTCAAAATAAACCCAACTGACCCACTTTCATTATGTTCTGCCAAAAGCACAACCGATCTATTGAAAGATACATCGCCGGTCAGCGTTGGCTCAGCTATCAGAAGTTTGCCCTTTTCGGGCTTTAAATCAATCATGGCTTATTTCTTAGTACCTGTTTGCTAACTAAAAATAAGATTAATCTTATTCATATCAAAAAGTGGTGCAATAAAAAAGCATTGACCATCAGGTCAATGCTTTAATGATATCGTGTCAGTATAAACTAGTTTACCGCTTTGCCTAAATCAGCACCTGCTTTAAACTTCACAACATTTTTAGCTGCAATTTGAATAGTTTGTCCTGTTGAAGGGTTTCTACCTTCTCTTGCATTTCTTCTATTTACAGACCAAGATCCGAAACCTACCAAAGATACGCGGTTTCCTTTTTTAAGAGCTCCTTCTACATTCCCTAAAAAAGACTCCAAAGATTTTTTTGCCGCTGCTTTTGTGATACCAGCATCAGCTGCCATTCCATCGATTAATTCTGTTTTGTTCATAATGTGAATAAATTAATTGTTGTTAATAAATTTTAAACGTGTAACAAATTTATACCGATTTGCCGTGAACGCAAGTAAAATCAAGGTAAATCAACGTTTTTGTTGATAACTCGGTGTGTTTGTTAATAAAATGAAGGTTTTTTCGCTCTTCTCGCAGCCCAATGCCAGTAGTGCTTTAGGCCATATGCGCTTCTTTGTCTAAATTTAGGCCGTTCAACAGGGCATTTGTTTCCATTTTTCGCTTTCCTGGCAGTTGAATTTCCAGCAGCTTTATGTACCCACCGGCTACGGCAACTTTCAGTTCTTTTTTTCCAAAGAAAATCTTCCCGTTTTTAAATGAGTGAACCGCTATTTCTTTCGACGCTTGGTATACCTTAAGAGAAATACGTTCACCATTATTTATCAAAGTAGTCCATGAAGCTGGGTACGGACTAAGGCCACGAATATGGTTGTAGATGTTATCAATAGGTATGTTCCAATCAATTTCACAGGTTCCCTTATGTATTTTATGGGCCGTTTTTAGTTTACCAGAAGCTTTCTGTTGCCTTTTTACGAGGGTGTTGTTCTCAATTTGTTGCACTGTTTCGATTACGAGAGAGGCCCCCAAGACCATTAGCTTATCATGTAGGGTTCCTGCGGTATCACCAGATGTTATATGAATTGTTTTCTGAAGAATTATTTCACCCGTATCTATTTTGTCATCAATAAAAAAAGTTGTCGCACCTGTTTTGGTCTCCCCATTTATAATGGCCCAGTTTATTGGTGCCGCACCCCTGTAATCGGGCAGGAGGGAGGCATGCAAATTAAAGGTGCCATGTTCAGGTTTGGTCCATACCACTTTAGGAAGCATTCTAAAAGCAACCACTATTTGCAGATTGGCTTTCAAGGCTTCCAGTTCTTTAAGAAAATGCTCGCTTTTGAGGTTTGTTGGTTGTAGTACCTCGATGCCCTTTTCAAGAGCATACTTTTTAACAGCTGATTCATTCAATTTTCTTCCCCTACCAGCGGGCCTGTCAGGAGCCGTAACAACACCTACTACATTATAGTTGGTTTCGACCAACTTGGCCAGGGTAGCGGTGGCAAAGTCAGGAGTGCCCATAAAAACGATTCGTAATTCTTTCATATTATTTAAGCTCGTATTCATTTCTAGTGTTAATTATAATTTCACCTTCTTCCAACAAATCTTGAATAATGGGCAATAGTACATTTTCATTCTGGGGCAGTATTTCGATTAATCGTCTAGAGGTCTGCCCTTTTTTTGCTAAAATAGTCAATATGCTTTTCGAGATTGAAGTGGTTGCTAAAATACCAACCTCATTTGTTTCGGTACAAACATCACAAATTTCACAGTCCTTATCCGCCGATTCTCCAAAATAGTTGAGCAGTTGCCTACTTCTGCAACTATCGGTATTGTTGATATATGAAAGCATCTGCTCTAAATTATCTTTTTTAATCTGATGGAGTTCCGCTACTTTTTTAGCAAATACATTAATCGTTCGGTCATCTTCCCTAGGCACTAAAAAGGTGATTTCCAAGTCGCTGTGCTGTGCAGTGTAATCGATTATCGAATCTTTTTTAAGCTGGTTCAGAACATTGGTGATCTTGGCTTCAGGTACCTGGGCCTTTTTCGAAATCAGGTAGGTGTTCACTTTTGTGTCAAAATCAAAAATACCACCATAGGTCCGTAATATGGTTTGCGTAATGGGCGCCAAAGTTTGGTTTTTCTCAAAATAGGCAAACAACTGTTGTTTTGTGGCTAAAAACCGAACAGTTGATTTTTTAGAAAAAGATTCACATAAAGCAATTACAGAATTTCGATCTAATATTTTTAAGGCATTATAGGTCAGTATTGGGTTCAAGTCATAAACCGCACAGAATTTATTGAAATTGAACTGAAACAACTGGTCATTTCCCTCGCCGATCGGAATTTGAAAATAACTGTTCAACTTGGTATAGACCAATTTAAGAAAGTCGGTGTCGGGCAAAGTGCCTAAAAATTGTTTTCGAACAAGACCCTGATCTGTTTTGTTTGTTAGTAGAACAGCTTCAGCTGAGTTTCCGTCACGACCTGCTCTGCCAGCTTCTTGAAAATAGTTTTCAATACAATCGGGTATTTGGTAGTGAACAACCAATTCAACATCAGGTTTATCTATTCCCATACCAAAAGCGTTTGTTGCTACAATGATCTGAACTGTATTTTTTAGCCACAAATTCATTCTCTTTTCCTTTTCTTGCTTTGTGATGCCTCCATGAAAATAGGCCGCACTACAACCGTTCGCATTAAGGTACGCTGCCACTTCTTGGGTCAATCTTCTGGTACGTACGTATACAATGGCACTTTTATTTAGTGTAGCGCAAAGAAGTTTCAAACGGTACCTTTTGTCTTCTTCCTTGAATATTTTGAAGGCGATATTGGTTCTTGAAAAAGAATCTTTGGCAATCAAGGGATCAATGAACTTTAGGTTGTTGATAATATCGGTGGCAACCTGTTTTGTGGCTGTAGCTGTTAGGGCTATCATGGGGGTTTCTGGCAAAAGGCCTCTAAGTAAGGCACATTCTAAATAAGCGGGTCTAAAATCATGGCCCCATTGTGAAATGCAGTGGGCTTCGTCTACCGCAATAAGGTTGACGTTCATTTTTTGTATGCGTTCTTGAACGATTTCTTGTTGCAGACGTTCGGGCGAGAGGTATAAGAATTTGTAATTACCGAACATACAGTTGTCCAATAGGTCGTTTACCTCATTGAATGGTATGCTGCCCGTTAGTGCGATGGCCTTTATTCCTCTTGCTTTCAGTTGGTCTACTTGATTTTGAATTAAGGCAATCAAGGGCGAGATTACAATACAGATACCTTCTTTTGCCATTGCAGGAATTTGAAAGCAGATTGATTTCCCCCCTCCCGTAGGTAATAGGGCAAGCACATCTTGTTGCTTTAGTACGGCGGTTATGATTTTTTCTTGAGAACCTCTAAACTCAGAAAAGCCCCAATAGTGTTGTAGAATTTCTTTTGGGTCCATTTTCACTTTATGCTATTTATTGAATCTAGAATAAATTCAGCTCTATTGATAACCGTATCTTTCGGAACTATTTTAACACCATACCCAAAATGTGTATAACTATTTAAGAGGCAATCGTTAATAAGAAGCGCTTCTTCATAACTTTCAAAACGTTCATTGTCAGAAACATGGATTTCTTGCCATGGCGGCATCAAAAAAACGAGATCATAAGTATGGTCGGTACATGCTTTTTCAAAGGTTTTCGAATACTTTTGGTCAAAACAGTTCATATAGCCCAAAACATCTGGAATGCCCCTATCGAAGAAAATTACGCTTTCGTTTATTTGATTTGCAGAAGTGTATTGGGTTATACGGGCTTCCAATATTCTTTGATTGAACTCTTGTGGATCGGAAACCGATACAATGGGGTTGGTCTTAAAGACGGAATCAACTTCTTTTTCCCTTTTCTCTTGGGTCATCAATCGAATCACCTCGTGAAAACAGAAGTACCCCATTTTTTCAAGATACTGTATAACGGAAGTTTTTCCGGTACTCGGACCTCCTGTCAGTACTATTTTTTTTGCATCCAAAGACAACAGTTTTAAAAGAAAAATTTGAAATGGGTTCGTATACAAAAGTAAACAAACCCAAAGGATTAGAAAATAGCCTTTGAACCCCCTATATTTGTAAAAATGTTTATATGGGTCAAGAAAAACCAGAAGAGTTTTACGTGAGATTGAAGGAGCAATTAAAGCGGACAACCTCATGGCCTTCGAGTTATCTTTATAAGTTTATTGTACTCAGCGGTACGGATAAAATAAATAAAATACACACTATTTTTGATAATACCGGAGCCATAATTGAAACGAAACAGTCAAAAAAAGGAAAATACACCAGTATATCGATAACATTGAACTTAGAGGGACCTGATGCTGTAATTGAAAAATATAAGGCCGTGGGAGCGATAGAAGGCGTTATATCGTTATAAAATAGTAGTTTAAACTATAATTTTATTAACTTGCAGGCGTTGAACCCATATAGTGTCAAGTCAAGCGTATTTTAGCACAACCAAGCTTTGCCCTTTTTGCCACTAACTGCGTTAAAATTTGTAACAATAGCTACGGTTATTCTTAAAAATTTTGCCTTATTATTGATAAAAATTACTGCAGCTTTTTGCACACAACACACTTGACTTGACACTGGGGTTCATTAATTCAGAACACTTCACGATAATAGTTTTAAGTAAAATCATTTCAAATTGAATTTAGTAGAAAACATAGAATACAATACCGAGCGGCCACATCTCATTATTCCAGAATATGGTCGACATTTTCAAAAGATGGTAGATCATGCCGTCTCAATTGAAGATAAAGAGGAAAGAAATCGTATAGCCAAGGCGATTATAAGCGTCATGGGAAATTTACAGCCTCATTTAAGGGATGTACCCGATTTTCAGCACAAGCTTTGGGATCAGTTGTTTATCATGTCTGATTTTAAGTTGGATGTGGAGTCCCCTTTTCCCATTACCTCCAAAGAAGATTTGAAGAGACGCCCCGATGCGTTGGAATATCCGCAGAATTTTCCAAAATACCGTTTTTATGGTAACAATATCAAACGAATGGTCGATGTTGCCGTAAAATGGGACAAGGGAGATATGCGTGACGGTTTAGAGTATGCCATTGCCAACCACATGAAAAAATGTTACCTGAACTGGAACAAAGACACCGTTGATGATACAGCGATTTTCAAGCACCTGTATGAGTTGAGTGATGGTCAGATCAATTTGGTTGACGAAGTGCTTACCGATAGTGGTACGTTTCTAAAAAATAGAGTTGCGAAGACGGTGCGTACCCATACCCATACCCATACTGGTAAGAAAAATCATAAAAATAACAATCGCGGTAAAAAGCGGTACTAAAAAATTCTCTTTCCTACATGGGAACTTTTAAAATTGAAGGTGGTCACCAACTCTCTGGTGAAATAAGACCACAGGGCGCCAAAAACGAGGCACTACAAATTATTTGCGCTGTATTATTGACTTCAGATGAAGTGACGATCAACAATGTTCCTGATATTGTTGACGTCAACAAACTGATTACCTTGCTTAAAGATCTAGGGGTCAAGGTCGATAAAAAATCAAAAGGCACCTATACTTTTAAGGCAGATGAGATAAACCTTGGTTTTTTGCAATCAGATAAATTTAAAAAAGATGGTAGCCGTCTAAGGGGTTCTATCATGTTGGTCGGCCCTTTATTAGGGCGTTTTGGAAAAGGGTACATTCCTAAACCTGGCGGCGATAAAATTGGAAGACGTAGGCTTGACACTCATTTCGAAGGGTTTATCAAATTGGGTGCTGAGTTCAGATACAACAAAGAAGAGTATTTCTATGGCGTTGAAGCCAAAAGATTGAAGGGCGCCTACATGCTGCTTGACGAAGCTTCGGTAACCGGAACAGCCAATATTCTTATGGCCGCTGTTCTGGCCGAGGGTAAAACCACTATATACAACGCTGCCTGTGAACCGTACCTGCAACAGTTGTGCAAAATGTTGAACCGAATGGGGGCGAATATTTCAGGTATCGGTTCAAATTTACTGATGATTGAAGGAGTAAAAGAGCTGGGTGGCACAACACATACAATGTTGCCCGATATGATTGAAATAGGCAGTTGGATCGGTCTAGCTGCAATGACAAGAAGTGCCCTCACCATAAAGAACGTGAGTTGGAACGACTTGGGCCAAATACCAAGGGTTTTTCGAAAATTGGGAATTCAGTTGGAAAGAAAAGGTGATGATATTTTCGTGACCCAGCACAAGAACGGGTATGAAATACAGAATTACATTGACGGCTCGATTTTGACCATTGCAGATGCCCCTTGGCCCGGGCTCACACCTGATCTGCTCAGTATTATTCTGGTAATGGTCACCCAAGCAAGAGGTGAGGTTATAATACATCAAAAGATGTTTGAAAGCCGCCTGTTCTTTGTTGATAAATTGATTGATATGGGGGCAAAGATTATCTTGTGTGATCCGCATAGAGCTACAGTTATCGGTCATGATTTTAAATCATCTTTAAAAGCTACGACCATGGTTTCACCAGATATCAGGGCAGGGGTTTCTTTGTTGATAGCAGCCTTATCTGCTGATGGTACTTCTACGATACACAATATTGAACAAATTGATAGGGGCTACGAAAACATAGACGAACGCTTACGTGCAATAGGAGCAAGAATCGAACGGGTATAGATTTCTAGATCGATACTTGTTGGCCCATCTATTATATTTCGTATGTAGGGCAGTATTTATTTCAATCCAATATCCGTCAGGGTCTTGAAGGTATATTTTCGCACCCTATAAAAGATTCCCTAACTGAAAGTGCCCGTTTAGCAACACAAACCTGCCCAACTGGCTAGGTTGTCCGCAACCCTTTCTTTCAATCCAAATTAAAAGCTCAGGATGCGTTTTATGTGTAAGTTTTAAAATTCTATTTTTTTTACCTCAATTTCCTTATCTATATTCTTTCTCTCCAAACCATACAATATCAATTTACTGTTTGTTACATATTTTATTGGAATTACTAGCTGTCTATCCTCATCAAATAAAATCGTAGTAAATTTCCCTGCGCCAAGAGCGCAGGGCGTTTTCTTCAATGCTGTGCATTGATCATGTATCGAATAACCTGAGCTGTTTTACATCATCCGCCCTTCCCTGATTTTCGATATATTTCTCGATTATTCTTCTGTCACCCCT
>JAJRSY010000023.1 GCA_024278565.1 Bacteroidota bacterium | reverse complement strand
CTGTAAATACAGCTGGCTTATACTTAGGCTGAAATACTCCGCAATTTTTGTAAGATTTTTGATAGGAATATTGGCATCTTTTTTTTCATAAAGCTGAATTGTACGCAAACTCACACCAATAGCATAAGCCAAATCTGTCTGATTGATGTTTTTTTTACGTCTTAATTGCTTTATTACGAACATAATATCGTATTATTGTGTAATAATCCTACATATTTTGCTATATACGTAGTTATAGTGCATGTGTTTGTAATTCGATTACAGACAAATATAGCAAAATACGCAATATAACTGTACGATTGTCATGTTTAAACCTTCAAATGTATTTACAATTAACCTTAGAAAACCATCATTAACCAGAACTAAGACAACCAATAAAAGATGCTCAAAAAGGAAGACTATGGAAAACCGATCAGCGAAGAACTTTCTGTTATACTGCGAAGAAATTCCACCAAAGATGATTTTGCAAATATAGCAGCGAGCACTAGCGTTAGTTTTTCGACCATTCGCGATGTGGTATACCGGACCAATAGCCTGACACCATCCAATTCCAAGGCCATTAAAGCACTAATAAAAACTGCATTTGACAATTCTCTGGCAAGGCAATTGCAGGCCGAGCTCGATAAACGTTATCTTCATAAGCTGATGTGAGGGCGTTACTGGGTTTGTAAATTGAAAAAATTGACTACTTTTAGGACATATTAACTGAATATGGCCCTTCAAAGTACGTTGCGCTCCAAGCTCCCGAATGTAAAGACCACCATCTTCACCACAATGGGCAATTTGGCAAGAGAACACAAGGCCATAGATCTCTCACAAGGTTTTCCAAACTTTGAGACCGATAGCACATTGATCGACCTGGTCACAAAGGCCATGAAAGAAGGCCATAATCAATATGCCCCTATGGCCGGCTACTATCGGCTTCGAGAGACCATTGTTCAAAAAATCGAAAAACTTCACGGAAAAGCATACGATGTAGCGACCGAAGTAACTGTCACCATTGGAGCCACACAGGCTATTTTTACGGCGATTACAGCCTTCGTTCGCCCAGGTGATGAGGTTATTGTTATTAAGCCGGCCTATGATTGTTACGAACCTGCAATTGAGGTAAATGGAGGAATTCCCGTTTACCTGCAATTAGATGGAGACGATTATTCGATTGATTGGGAAGCATTCCGCTCTAAAATAACCCCAAAGACCAAAATGGCGATCATCAACAGCCCCCATAACCCAAGCGGGCGCATTTTTTCTAAAAATGATATGTTGAAATTGCAAGATGTCCTCAAAAATACCAATATTGTTCTGATAAGTGATGAGGTATACGAGCACATTGTTTTTGATGGCGCCACACATGAAAGTGCGTCTCGGTTCGACGATTTGGCCTCCCGCAGTTTCGTATGCGCCTCTTTCGGAAAGACCTTTCACGTTACCGGATGGAAAATGGGCTACTGTGTTGCCCCATCTGAACTGATGCGTGAATTCAGAAAGGTACACCAATTCAACGTTTTCTGTGTTGACCACCCCGTACAACGAGCCATGGCGACATATCTACAAAATGAAAGGCACTATTTGGATCTGAATGGTTTTTACCAACAAAAAAGAGATTTCTTTTTGAATGCCATCAAAGGTTCCCGCTTCAATTCCATCCCCGCCCAAGGCACCTATTTTCAACTTTTGGATTATTCGGATATTACCGATGAGGCAGACGAAAAACTCGCCAAGAGACTTCTCACAGACCACAAGATCGCCTGTATACCCATTTCTTCTTTCAACGTCGATAACAGGAATGACAGGGCACTTCGTTTTTGTTTTGCCAAAACCCAGGAAACACTTGAGAAAGCCGCGGATATTTTGAACGGTGTTTAATCTAAGGGTATTTGGGGAACCGTGGTTGTTTTACTATAATTCGGTATGTATTTCTCCCCGGCAACAATGGCCCGAATATCTTTTTCTAAAGATTCTATGGGGGATTCCACTATTCGGTTGACCTCAACACCCTGCTTGTAGAAAATAAACGTAGGCACTTTGATTATGTTCAATCCTTTTTCCTCCCCACCAGGGCTTTTCTTATAATTGGGTTTCTCATTGTCAACGGCGACGGTCACTAACTGATCTATTGGAAAATCAGCTTTCTCCAAAATCTTATAAAATCGTGGCACCTCTCTTTTGCTATCCCCGCACCAGGTTCCCAAAAATAGCTTGATCTCAAAATCTTTCAACTCTTTTGAAACAGCCGAAATCGCATCGACATCAACTTTGTATACCTCATATTGTGAATTGAACCATTTAGCAAAGGCATCTTTATTGACTTGCCCCAAGAGTTTTTCTGTGCCCTCAGCATCAGTTACCTTTTGATTTAACTTCTGTGAATTACAGGCATACGTATTCAAGACCAAAATCAATAGATAAACACTAACACGGTTTATCGGCGTCATAATTTTTTAAGTTTAGAATTTCTCAAATCTATTTTCAATGTGCTCATCAAACTAATTAATTTTGCAACTGACTTGAATACCTATACGTATATCCCAAATGACAATACAAAGGCATCTTGAAGATTATTTTGTCGTTAATATCGCCGAAAGTGCATTTCGTATATCGATTTTGAACGGCAATTTCTTTTTTGGTACATTCAGTCTATAAATTATTCCATGAATTTTCTAAGCCGCCACATTTCGAAAATACTGATTCACCTCTTGTTCTGGGCATTGTTCATTTTTGTGTCTCTCTTTGTTTTTTCCGATTACTATTGGAGCGAGAATCCGTTTTTACAGTATTTGATTATTCTGATTACCATCGTTTATTTTAACAATGGTGTGCTTCTCCCTTTTTTCATCCGAAGAAAATTTTACTTTTTTTATGCATTCATCATTGGTCTGATTGCATTTTCAGGCACCCAGCTTTATTGTAATTTTTTTGCGGAATGTGGTTGTTCGATTATGAAATGCCTTTCTGACTATCTATGGCAAACCTTAGTGCCCATTGTTTTTTTCTCTTTTCTTTGGATGCTCTACAGTTATCTCGAAAAACAAAACGAGATCGAGCTGATTCAACAAAAAAGCAAGGAAATGGAACTGCAATTATTAAAATCGCAGATAAATCCGCATGTGCTCTTCAATAACCTGAATACCATTTATTCATATGCGCTAGAAAAACCTAAGGAAGTACCCAAAATGATCTTGATGCTTTCCGATAATCTAAAACATGTACTTTACGAGAGTGAAAGCAAGAAGGTTTCATTGCAAAAAGAACTGGATTATATCGACAACTACATCGCTTTTCAAAAAATACGCACAGAGAACGTCAAAACCATTGAATACCGTAAGCAAATAACCAATTACAACCACGAAATCGCACCCTTGTTATTGATTACCCTAATAGAAAATGCCTTTAAACACAGTAGCCCGAACAGTACTGTATTGGTTCACATCAAGGAAAAAAATGCGCTATTGGAGTGTATTTGTGAAAACAAGATAAGCCCCATGGCAAATAATGAAAACGGTCAAAACATCGGGTTGCAAAACCTGAGAAAACGCCTATCGCTCATGTATAAAAACAAACATGAAATGACCATCTTGGAAGCGGAAACCTATAAAGTACATTTAAAGATCGAACTATCATGAAGTGCATACTAATAGAGGACGAAATTCCTGCCCAGCGCATTCTGCAAAATTACATTTCCAAACTGCCCAACCTAGAGTTTGTGGCCAGTTTTCAATCGGCCCTAGAAGCAAATGCCACTTTGCAGAATCAACCGATTGATATAGTTTTTTTAGATATTAACCTGCCCGACATATCGGGTATAGACTACATGAAAACACTATTGAACCCACCCTGTATCATCATAACCACGGCCTATCATGAGCACGCAGTAGAGAGCTTTGAACTTGACACCATTTGCGATTATCTGGTCAAACCCTTTTCTTTTGAGCGTTTTCTAAAGGCAATAAATAAGGCAAATAAGAATCTAGGGGTAGTCAAAAAGACCGCAACGCAACAAGAAATACCTTCAGACACCCTTTTTTTAAATATTGACAAGACCCTGCACAAAATAAGCATGTGCGATATCATTTATATCGAATCAGATAAAAACTATGTTACCGTGGTTTCCGAAGAAGGAAAATTCTGCTACCTCGATTCATTAAAAAACTGGATGCTCAAATTGCCCCCGACCGAGTTTATACAAGTACATAAATCATATATTGTGAATTGCCGAAAAATTGATAGGATTTCAGGAAATCTATTGTACATGAATACTCAAAAAATTCCTATTGGGCGGCTGTACAAGGTGGGGCTTCTTAAGAAACTGATGCCTTAGTCTTTACTTAAATCATAACGCATCAACCAATCGGTCTGCCTGCCTTCTCCAATATAAAAAGGGTAGGTGTTGAATTTTAGAAAACCATGTTTTTGATAAAACCGAATGGCATCGGTGTTCTTTTCCCAAACGCCCAACCAGATGTACGCCTTATTTCGTCTAGAACCCAGATTCATGGCTTCGTTTAACATTTTCTTGCCAATTTTCTGGCCTTGAAACCCCTCTAGTACATAAATGCGTTCCAGTTCTATAGATTCTTGTGATTTGATGTCAGTCTGGGCCTCAAGTTCATTCAGTTTGAAATAGCCTGCCAAATGTTCGTCTATATAAGCAAAATAAAAAGTAGTGTTTGGGTTTGTTAGTTCTTGTGAGAGCTTGTTTCTGTCAAAAGCAAAATCGCAATATGTTCTTAAATCTTTTGGGTCATTGTCCTTTTCAAAGGCATCTACAAATGTCTTTCTAGAGATCCGTACAAGTTGATCTAAGTTTAAAAGAGTGCATTTTTGAAATAGTGGTTGCATATCGATTGGCGGCTATATGCGTTAAAAATATATGCTTTTATTACGTATTGCAAATTCAATTCGCATCCAACAAAAAACAGTACAGGTATGATAGTGAAATCTGTTCAAATAGTTTCCTGAACTTGCCCCCCGAATTCTATAGAAAAGGTCATCACAAAAAAGAGCAGTCTTTGGGGGGGGAACTGCTCTGTTTAAAAAAATCTTTGGTAAATACCTATAGCATAAATAGTTTTCGTGCCAATAATATAATGCCACTGAAGAAATCATTTTTGTAGACCTGAATTTCCTCGCTAGTAGGTGCATAGTTCATTTGGGCTTCCATAATTCGTAGGTTTTAAAAGTCAGACTTGGGGTTCAGCTTTTTTGGTTAATTACATGGTAAATGTAGTGTGTAACGGCAATAGCCCAAAACTATTGTTGTGAAGCAATGTAAAAATGATGTGAAAGATACGAACAGTAAATATACTCGATGAACTACCGCTTTATCATGAAATCAAACAACCATTTCAGGAATATCACCTTCAATTACCAAAGTGCCCTCAGTTGCTTTTTTGATGTCATCAACACTTACCCCAGGGGCCCGTTCCATTAATTGAAACCCTTCTGGGGTAACTTTCAAAACGGCGAGATCGGTCACTATTTTTTTTACGCAACCCACCCCGGTCAAGGGCAACGAACATTTTTTTAGAAGTTTTGATGCACCCGCACGGTTGGTGTGCATCATGGCGACAATAATATTCTCTGCGGATGCCACTAGATCCATCGCCCCGCCCATACCTTTGACCATTTTACCGGGAATTTTCCAATTGGCTATATCACCATTCTCTGAAACTTCCATGGCACCTAGAATGGTCAGATCTACATGTTGCCCACGAATCATGGCAAAACTGGTGACCGAATCGAAAAAAGATGCACCTGGCAAAGTGGTGATGGTTTGTTTTCCAGCATTGATAATGTCGGCATCTTCATCACCCTCGAACGGAAAAGGACCCATGCCCAAAACCCCATTTTCACTTTGAAATTCAACATTGATATCATCACGTACAAAATTGGCCACAAGTGTTGGTATACCAATGCCCAAGTTTACGTAATAGCCATCTTTGACTTCTTTTGCGATGCGCTTTGCGATTCCGTTTTTATCCAACATGGTGTGATTTGAAAATTTGATGATGTGCTGATTTGAAAATTACTTCTTCTTACTGGATGAAATAATCTTCGATATAATTAATATAATTGACTTTAGATCCTTTTGTAATTCTTTATCAGGGCTTGGGTAAAATATAGACTTTTCACATAATTCCAGCCAATATTCAATCTCATCGGCTTCCTTAGCCGATATCTTAAATTTATGAATGAAATCCGCTTTACTCTCAGCATTCTGTGCCTCTCTTATATTTGCACCTATTGAAGTGCCACTTCTAAAAATCTGAGAAGCCATCTCATATTTGTGAAGGCTTCTTATCGACTCGGAAAATTCAATAATTTTAATTGAGAATTCGAATGTTAAATCAACAATAATATTTTTTCTGTCATTTCTCATTTTCAAATCATAAAATTGACTAATTGTACTGCCGAACCGTTCGCTGTTCAATACGCTTCTCATAGTCATTGCCCTGAAAAATACGTTGTACGAATATGCCCGGGGTATGAATTTCATTGGGGTCCAGATCGCCTGCCGGCACCAGTTCCTCTACCTCTGCGACCGTAACCTTGGCCGCCCCACACATACAGGGATTGAAATTACGCGCCGTGCCCTTGAATATAAGATTACCTGCTTCATCACCTTTCCATGCTTTTACGAATGCGAAATCTGCCTTATATGCCGGTTCCAAAACATACATTTTACCATTGAATTCCCTGGTTTCCTTTCCTTCGGCCACTTCTGTGCCATAACCCGCAGGAGTGTAAAATGCGGGGAAACCCGCTTGGGCCGCCCTACATTTTTCTGCCAAAGTGCCCTGTGGTGTCAACTCGACTTCAAGTTCCCCACTCAACATTTGACGTTCAAATTCATCGTTTTCACCTACATAAGAAGAAATCATTTTTTTTATCTGGTGCTTTTGTAGCAACAGGCCCAAACCAAAATCGTCGACGCCGGCATTGTTAGAAATACAGGTAATATCGGTGATTTCCATTGCGACCAATTCGGCAATG
>JAJRSY010000328.1 GCA_024278565.1 Bacteroidota bacterium | reverse complement strand
TGTATTTCGAAGGATTCCATCTCCTTTTCCCTGCCAGACCAACTCCCTACTATTGGCATCGATGAGGTCAATGTACAGCGAGCCTTCGGTTCTTGTGCTCACGCTCGGGCCAAAACCGCCGCCCCAGCCCGGACCAAAGCCACCGCCCCAGAATGGTCCCCAACCACCAAAGCCACCGCCCCAGCCCCAGCCAAATCCTCCGCCCCAATTGTTGTTGAAGACATCAACCTGTTTGCGCTCTTTGGTGAAGATACTGACCAAAATATCAGGTTTTTTGGATTTTACAAAACCCCGACCTCCCATTTCGGTCTCTATGGCCCTTAAAATTCTTTTTTTGTCAAGATCCGAAATCTGTGCCTTGTCAATGCCTGTTTTATAAAAAGCAAATGATTTATAAGAATCAAAATCCGCCTCCTTGTCATAATCCGATAAAACCCGGATGGAAGTACAGGAACTTAAGAACAAGACCAGAAGTAGTGGTATCGCTACGATTTTAATTTTTTTCATGATTATTTTTTTGAGTTAATAGAGTCCATGGTTTCGTAAAAATATCTCAAAAACCATGCCGAAGAGACAGTATAGCTATTGCAGGTTAGTTTTGGGGTCGTAGCCATAGGGGCAATGCCTACAACCACTTTCACAACAATACCCTCTTTTTAAATGGTATTGTTGGGTGAATACCCTGTAGCCTTCTTTTGAAAGGTAAAAGTCACCTTCCTCAACTGGTATTATTTCTTTCACGGGTTGTGTTTATTGCTTTCTTATTGGTTAATCAGACAAAATAGGCGTGGTAAACGATTCAATATCCGTGTCAAAATTAAAACATTTTTGTTGATAAACGATTCCAGTACATGCCCAACGATACATTTTATGGGGTTTTTGTCCCTTTTCAACCTTTTGGGGTAATTGTTGGCAACATTATTGTGTTTATAAAATAGCACATTGCACTAACAATTATATTTGTAAGTAACCGTTTTAAGGTCATTATATGGTATTGGTTTTTAAACATTTGTTTTATAAGAATTACGTCGGCCTGTCTATTTGGCCCTTCATCATATTGAAGCACAATGCTTTGAAAGAAGATAGTGTTCTTATCAATCATGAGAAAATTCATCTTCGACAACAGATAGAGCTGTTGGTTCTACCCTTTTATGTGTTCTATCTTACCGAATGGTTGATAAGAACCGTACTGTATTTTGATGGCTACAAAGCATATCAGAACATTAGCTTTGAGCGAGAGGCTTATTTTAACGAGGACAACTTCAATTACCCAAAACAACGCCGGCCTTTCAACTTTATTAAATATCTTTGGTGCTGAAAAGCCCATTGGCGTGCAGATTGAAAACCAGCCCGTAAAACTTCCCATTTTAAAAGAAAAACAGGTATCCCTTTATATAAAAAGGGAAGACTTGATACATCCTTTGATTTCGGGCAACAAGTACAGGAAATTAAAGTACAATCTGGTCGAAGCAAAAAAACAGGGCTTTACCACCCTTTTGACTTTTGGTGGAGCATTTTCAAACCATATTGCGGCAACAGCCTATGCCGGAAAAATAAAGGGCTTCCAGACCATCGGTGTTATTCGGGGGGAGGAAATTGGCCGTAAGTGGAATGAAAACCCGACCCTGAAATTGGCACATGAACACGGTATGCGATTCAAGTTTATCCCTAGAGAAGAATACCGCACTAAAAAATCACACAGTTTATTAGTGGGGTTGGTAAAGGAGTTCGGGGCATTTTATCTGTTGCCCGAAGGTGGCACGAACCTCCTTGCTGTAAAGGGATGCGAAGAAATACTCGCTGTCGATGATTCTCGTTTTGATGTAATTTGTGCCCCTGTCGGAACAGGAGGAACATTGGCAGGAATCATCAATGCGTCGCACCCAAAACAAAGAATTTTGGGGTTTCCGTCACTCAAAGGCGATTTTTTAAAGGAAGATATACGTAAATTTGCACGCAATAGTAATTGGGAATTACAGACCGATTACCATTTTGGGGGATACGCCAAAGTATCTGAAGAGCTTGTTCTGTTTTTGAATGATTTCAAACGGGAAACCCAAATTCAGTTGGACCCCATTTATACCGGAAAGATGGTGTTCGGAATAGTAGATCTTATAAAAAGGGATTATTTTAAACCAAACACCGATATTTTGGCCATTCATACCGGAGGAGTGCAGGGTATTGCCGGAATGAACACTGTTCTGAAAAGGAAAAACCGCTCATTGATCGATATATGATAAAGAAACTCGTAACAATAACCCTACTTGGGATTTTTTTATTCGGATGCGGCGTGAAACATAGGGTCACCTATGCCGATAAGAATAAAAAGGCACCCCGGGCAACCAAGAAAAAACCGAATGCCAAGAAACATACCGATGATGGTGGGCTTTATCCAATGCCTGAAGATACAGGGGAGTTCGTTCGTATTGAGATCTCATCGATAGACCAATATATAGAGACCTTTGCCGAAGTGGCGCAGCTAGAGATGAAAGCGTATGGTATTCCGGCCAGTATTACCCTTGCACAGGGCCTGTTGGAGAGTGGTTTTGGAAAGGGGGAACTGGCATTGAAGACCAACAATCATTTTGGCATCAAATGCCATACAGGCTGGCAGGGTGATTATGATTTTTATGATGATGACGAAAAAGGAGAGTGTTTTAGAAAATACAACCACCCCATATATTCATATCGGGACCATAGTCTCTTTCTGACCAATCGTTCACGCTACGCCTTTTTGTTCGATTTTCGAAGTAATGACTATCGCAGATGGGCCAAAGGTCTTCGTAAGGCCGGGTATGCGACTGACAAAAGGTATCCGCAAAAACTGATAAGCCTTATAGAAACGTACCAGCTTTATAATTATGACAGACCAGCGACTGGAAGCACCCATAGGCAGAATGACCCGCTACTGACCCAAAGAAGCAGTATCCATATTGTTCAAGAAGGAGATACCTTGTACTCCATTTCAAAAAAATATTTGGTCTCGGTCGATGCGTTGAAAAAAATGAACCATATTGAGGGCAGTAATATAGCCATAGGGCAAGAGCTTGCCATTAAGACTGAAAAAAACAATAAATAAGCATGATCTACCAAAGAAGTAGTGCCCTGTTCGCAGAGGCAAAACAGTATATACCAGGGGGTGTGAATTCTCCTGTACGTGCGTTTAAAGCGGTAGGTGGCGATCCTGTTTTCGTAAAAAAAGCCAAGGGTGCTTACCTATACGATGAAGATGGCAACCGGTTGATCGATTATATAGCCTCATGGGGGCCGCTTATTTTAGGGCATGCCCATGAGCTGGTAATCAATGCCTTGATCGAGAAGGCGAAGAATGGAACATCTTTCGGTATGCCTACCGAAATAGAGACCGAGCTGGCAAAATTGGCAGTTTCCATGGTGCCCAATATTGATAAGATACGTTTTGTAAATAGTGGAACCGAGGCCTGTATGAGTGCCGTTCGTTTGGCCAGAGGGTATACGGGAAAAGACAAGATCATAAAATTCGCGGGCTGCTATCATGGCCATTCTGATTCTTTTTTGATACAGGCGGGCAGTGGGGCCGTCACCTTTGGATCACCCAATAGCCCTGGTGTGACCCAAGGTACTGCCAAAGACACTTTATTGGCAGATTACAATGACCTTGAAGGGGTGAAAACCTTGGTCTATGCCAACAAAGATGAAATAGCTGCCATTATCATCGAACCCATTGCAGGTAATATGGGTTGTATCGTACCTACGGATGGGTTCATAAACGGACTTCGGGAACTCTGCACAAAAGAGGGGGTCCTCTTGCTTTTTGATGAGGTCATGACAGGCTTCAGATTGGGTAGGGGAGGTGCGCAAGAAGCTTTGGGTATTAAAGCCGATATTGTTATGTTCGGAAAAGTGATAGGTGGAGGCCTGCCCGTGGGTGCATTCGCCGCCAAATCTGAAATCATGGATCATCTGGCCCCTGATGGGCCGGTTTATCAGGCAGGCACCCTAAGTGGCAACCCCTTGGCAATGAGTGCTGGCTTGGCCATGCTGACCGAGTTGAACAACCGCCCAGAGGTATTTCAAAGCCTTGCCGATAAAACGCAATACCTGCATAAGGGTATAGCAAAGGTTTTGAACGAAAAAGGGGTTGCCCATCAGATCAATCGTTACGGCAGTATGATATCGGTTCATTTTACCGACGGGCCCGTAGTCGATTTTGCATCGGCTGCAAAAGGGAACAATGATACTTTTAAGAACTATTTTCACGGTATGTTGGAGAAGGGCATTTACCTGCCCCCAAGTGCTTTCGAAAGCTACTTTTTAAACGATGCCCTGTCGTATGAAGATTTAGATGAGACCATCAAGGCCTTAAGAACCTTGGATTTTTGATATGAATTTTTGTTTTCAAGATTTAGCAGCCACTTTTTTTTATGTAGACCCCCTGCATAACCGGTAAGGCTTCCGTTAGCGCCAATGATCCTATGGCAAGGTATGATGATACTGATTTTATTTGCTCCGTTTGCCGCAGCTATGGCACGAACTGCTTTTGAATTTTTGAGTATAACAGCTTGTTCTTTATAGCTGATGGTTTTTCCATATGGAACGTTCGATAATGAGTTCCATACTTTTATTCTGAAATCGGTGCCCACAATATCCAAAGAAACCGTAAATTTTTGCCTGTTGCCATCAAAGTATTCATTTATCTCTTTTCGTGCTTTCGTCAAGTGCGGATTTTCTCCGGGAAGTATGATGGCATTAAATCGTTTTTTAATTTCAATAAAGTGTTTTTCAATGTTTTTTTGACCCACAAACCCAAAAAAGCACAGGCCTTTTTCAGTGGCACAGGCTATTATACTACCTATGGGCGAACTGAAACGCAGCACATTGATTACGCTTCTATTTTTTGATTTACTTGCCGATTCTCCAAAAAGGGCACGATAACTTTCATTGAACCCGCTCAACGATTCATAACCGCTATCAAAGGCGGCACCTGTAATCGAATTTCCTTTTCTGATATTCGAAAAAGCATAATTTATTCGTAACATTCTTTGAAAAGAGTGAAAAGTAATGCCGTAGGTTTTTTTGAACCATCTTCTGATGGTATGGGGTTCAATACCTTTTAGCTTTAATTGTTCGTCGCTTATTCGTTGGTGTGGGTTTTGTTGCAACTCCGTTATTAAATCTTTGATGTAGGTTGGTGTTTCGCCGATTTTCTCCATGGGCCTGCAAACCTTGCAGGGTCGGAATCCGTTTTGAAGACATTCTTGTATGCTGTCATAGAACACTACATTTTCAACTTTTGGTATTCGTGCCCTACAAGATGGATGACAAAAAATACCCGTTGTTTTTACCGCTGTAAAAAATGTACCGTCATAGATGGTATTTCTTGTGCCCAACACACTGTACATAACATCAAATGACATTTTTTCGAGCATTTATCCAGCGAAAAGTGAGTTGAACGATTCATTTACAACTATATCATTGATCGATTTTTCAATATGTGACACGGTACTATTGTAATGAAAAGGACCAAAACTGATTCTTTTCACTCCCAATTCCTTTAATTTATTGAAATCAGGTAAATCTGGCATACACATAACGTTGATGGGTAAAGTGGTTGATTCCACCACTTTTTTTATGTCGTTTTCCTGAACTATACACGGTACGAAAATTCCGTCCGCGCCGTTTTCTTCGTAGTGTCTTATTCTATTAAGTGTTTCTTCCAAAGCATTTTCCATTCCCAAAATATAATAATCGGTGCGAATATTTAAGAAAAATTCAATATCGTTTCGTAAAAGGTACGATTTTATTTTTTTGATGGTTTCACTAAAATCGTCCGTGTTGACTAATCTCCGCCCCGTTGGTTTATGCGTAGGGTCTGCTATTGAATCCTCTAGATTGACCCCTACGACTCCCAGTTTTTGAAGAGTAATGATATTATTAATCAGCTCGGGTATGTTTCTACTGTAGCCACCTTCAATATCTACGGTTAGCGGAATGTTGATTTTTGATTGGATGTTTTTTACGATTCCCAAAAGATCTTCGAATGGCATTTGCTCTCCATCTTCATAACCCAAAGAATTGGCAATGGCGGCACTTGATGTTCCAATGGCCTTAAAACCTGATTTTTGAAACGCTAGTGCAGATTGGGCGTTCCACACGTTGCCCAAAAGTAATGGCGCATTTTGATGGTGGAGGTTTTTGAAAGAGCTGTACTTGTCCATAACATAAGAAGTTTAAAATTATGCTGCAAAGAAACTGTAGTGGATATTGGTATGCTACCGAAAACTTGACAAGTATGTTTTTTTTGTGGTTTTGACCTTGCATTCCAAAGCCCATTCTGAGGATAACAAGAATACGCTTCAATTCATCACCAATAAATTCAGCAATTCTTCTGTACCGTCACTAAGACTGACTTTTAGGTGGTACAGACCATCTCTTTTGTTTTCTAGGTAATGGGCATGGTTGGTAAAACCTTTCGAACAACAGACAAATAAAAAGGGCATAGCTGTTTAGCTATGCCCTTTAAATAAAGTAGGTTGTTCGTGTTATTATATTTAATTCAAATTCTTAAGTGTTGAAACATTCTCGATATCGGCACTGGCCATTTAATTGGTAGGTGCTTGGTTAGTGCATGTTACATTATAGTAGGTTACGGCCATGATTATCAAACTTGCGAAATACAGAAAACTTTTTGCTTTATATGACATTAGATCTGGGTTTTGATTCTTCAGCTAATTTAGGGAATAGAAGCATGCGAAAAAGGGCATTGTTGCCAATTGAGAGTTTCTAGTGGTCAACTGGTGAAAAGTTGTGGTAAACCGTTTTTTTTTATCGGGTTTATATACCCTTCAACGATTGAGGTTGAGGAATGAGAATTTATCAATAAGACTCTATAGGCTCTTTTTATCAATTATTTTGGTAGTATTAGCTGGTCTTTTGATATTCATTGCTATTAATTTTGGGTGAAGTTGTATTATTAAAACATTTAAATCTTATGTTATTTGTAACATTTTACTTTTATGGAAGTCTTATTACTATAGAATAATTATTTTTTAATTATTTGAATTAGCTACAATTAAAGCCATTCGCAAATGCGAATGGCTTTTTTCGTCGATGTAACTTTAGAAAACCCGATGAACGGATGAAGAGAGGTGCAAACTATCTTTTTTTTGTAATAAAAATTCATGGCTGACTTTGCTAAGGCTACAAGTGCTCACGTACTGAATTGTCAAGTTCACATTAAAACACACTTCAAATTATCAATATGGTTTTTTGCCCTTTTTTCGGGGAGTTGATGAATGCAGTCTTCCACAATAATAATGCTTAAAGGCGTTATACCTTCTCATACAACTTAACCTATTTATCGTTATGAACAAGAATACAATAACACTAAGTATCGCAATGGGTCTTTTATTGGCAAACGGAGTTTTTGCCAATGACCCCAAAACTGAAATCGATAATTTCGACATAAATTCAATAGAATATATCGAAGAAGAAACTGAGATCGACCTTGGTTTCAATGCAGCCGATTATCTGCCCGAGGGTTTTGATCCGTACAAACTGTATGTAGATTTAGATGCTGTGCACTATCTTCAAGAAGAGGTAATC
>JAJRSY010000327.1 GCA_024278565.1 Bacteroidota bacterium | reverse complement strand
TGGCGTCATTCAAAGCGTAAACGATACCACTTCGCAAGCTCTGTTCGAAGTTGAAAAGGGCGATAAACAACTATTGATCCCCATAAACGACGAGATTATCGATAAGGTGGATCGTGAGAACAAGACCATTTTTGTCACTACACCCGATGGGCTGGTAGATCTATATCTATCTTAAAAATTCAACTCCTCTTTCTATAACGTAATTTGATGTTTGCAAGCAACTATTTTCCCCCCTTATATTTATAAAGAATCCAAAAGACAAATGGCATGTTGAAATATGTACCTCCGTTTCTCCTTCTGATAATTTATTCCTGTGGTGAAAAAGAACAGCATGTGAATGAATCCAAGAACCCACCCAACATTGTATTGATCTTCACCGACGATCAAGGTTACCGAGATGTTGGTGTATTCGGGGCAGATGATATTGCCACGCCGAACCTAGATCAAATGGCCCTAGAAGGTATAAAATTGACCAGCTACTATTCGGCTCAGGCCGTATGTTCGGCATCACGGGCAGGAATTCTAACAGGATGCTACCCCAACAGAATAGGCATTCACAATGCCCTAATGCCCAATAGTGAAATAGGCTTGCACGAAAGCGAAACCACAATGGCCGAAATGCTAAAAAACAACGGCTACAAAACGGGAATTTTTGGAAAATGGCATTTGGGTGACCACCCTGACTTTATGCCCACCAAACATGGGTTTGATGAGTATTTTGGTATACCCTACTCCAATGATATGTGGCCGCTGCACCCGCAACAAGGACCTGCTTTTAATTTCGGGCCATTGTTGTTGTATGAAAATGAAACGGTTATCGATACCTTGACGGATCAGACCAACCTCACTACCCAGATCACAGAACGAAGTGTTGATTTCATCAATAGAAACAAAGACACCCCTTTCTTTTTATATGTACCCCACCCACAGCCCCACGTGCCTTTGTTCGTGTCTAACAAGTTCAAGGGAAAATCAAATAGAGGTCTGTATGGTGATGTAATCATGGAAATTGATTGGTCGGTAGGTCAGATTTTGGATGCATTAAAAGTAAACGAACTGGAAGGGAACACCATCGTCATATTTACTTCTGACAACGGCCCATGGTTGTCTTACGGAAACCATGCGGGCAGTGCAGAGCCATTTCGAGAGGGCAAGGGCACCGCATGGGAAGGAGGCCAACGAGAACCTTTTATCATGAAATACCCAAATAAACTCAAAGCTGGGAGAACTATTGACGTTCCCGTCATGGCCATTGATATACTTCCTGCTTTGGCTGCGGTAACGAATTCAAAACTTCCCGAGAAAACAATCGATGGCAAAAACGTTTGGAGCATTCTGACGGGTGAAAGTGATGTGAGTCCGCAAGAGAGGCCTATTTCTTTTATTACAGGGTAAATGAGCTGTTCGGTGTAAGGTACGGTAAATGGAAATTGTACTTTCCGCATACCTACAGAAGCATGGCCGGTCAAGAGCCCGGTAAAGATGGGGTGCCCGGAACATACAAAATGATCGACCTAGAGGAGATTGAACTGTACAACGTGGTCAATGATCCTGGTGAAACAAAAAATGTAGCG
The DNA here is from genome assembly GCA_024278565.1 of Bacteroidota bacterium. GTDB lineage: Bacteria > Bacteroidota > Bacteroidia > Flavobacteriales > Flavobacteriaceae > Maribacter_C. The sequence goes on along the minus strand of JAJRSY010000327.1, from coordinate 6,395 downwards.
AACAAAAACCCCAAGGTTGTTGAAAAAATCAAATTACTCGCAAATACCATGCGTTCCCGTTTGGGTGATTCTTTGTTGGGGCTAGGGGGATCCGAAACTAGGGAAGCGGGTAGTGTGGACTAAACTACTATGTCCTAAAGTTCCGCCAATTCTCTTATGGCTTTGCGTATTTCGCTTTACGCTTTTTGGTAAGGCATATGGCGTATGGCAAAAACACTCCTGCCCGACTTTGTCATTCACGTCCGTACCGGAACGGGTGGGCGGGAAAGTATTCGCCCCCCACGTCTGTCCGTCATGCAGGCCTGCCTGCCGTAGGCAGGTAAAGGCGAGGGATTTTCTCTCAGGATAATACGTTAATCCACAATATTGAATTCGCCGGCCATTGTGATATGAAATTCACAAATGTAATACAAGGTATCGGGCGCATCCAAAGGCACAATGAAAGTAACCATACCAAAGGCAGCACCGTTATTGGTCACACCCCGATCATACGCACCTGTATTACCCAAGCTCTGCTCTGTTTTGATAAAAAACGGATGCCCTGGGGTTCTCATATCAAAAGTATATGTCTTTCCCCTTTCCAAAGTGATGTTCGGGTTCTGGCTATCGGTCAGACCATTGCCGTCAAATATATATGAGTTTGATCTTTGGTTGGTAACGACATAGTTGATACCCCCAAGCGGGACACTCTTTCCTTCGTTCGACCCAATATTGGCCCTTGCTACCCAAGTTGCCATATCGGTGGGGCTCAAATGTACATTTATGTGTCCGTCAAAGCTAAGTACATCATTGTAGCCAAAGACGGTTGCATCGTTAAGGGTGGCCACATTGGTCTTGCTCATGCCCGTATCGCCGTTGATCGGTTGAAAGGCGAAAACAATGTCACCAAAACCAGATGCATCCCCAGCATGAATGTGGGCTGGGTGTTCGCTTCCTTCAACCGTATTGGCCAATACGAGTATGGTAAGAGCCTCACCATTACTACGTTCGTAAAAGCTTACCGAACCTTCAATATCATACCCAATATAAGGCTGCAAAGTATATTCCTTAGATATTCCTGTCAGTTCATTTTGTCCGATATCGCCCTGTACGATCAAAGTTCCCATATTATCCGCATCGAGGTGAACATTGATATGACCATCAAAATCGATCAATTGGGCATAGGTAATCGTGCTGCCATCATCCAAGACCGTAAAGCTCGCAGTACTCTTACCCGTATCACCATTTACGGTACCCAGGGTCAGGGCAACATCACCACCTTCGGCAGCGGTATTGAAATGAATATGGGCAGGGTGCATTGCCCCCGCAGTTGTATTGCTCAAATCCAATGCCACACTAAGGGTGTTATCGCTGTGCGAACTAAATGTTGCGGTGCCTGATACGCCATTGGGCTCGATCACGGCCAATTCAAAGGTTTTCGAATCTACAACGGTCACCTCTTCCTCTTCAACCGTCTTTTCACCATCGGTGCTGCACGAGGTAAAAAAAACAATGCCCATCATACAAGACAAGGATACTAAAAAAAGTAGTTGGTTTTTCATATCAATATTTTAGATTTACAGTAAAAATAATAATTTTGAATGTTATCGACATCTACATCGAATAACCAAATTATTATTTAGATATCAAAAACAGTCCAAAACGGGTGGCAATGTACTGAAAATTTATTACTATGAAACCTTTTTATTTTAAACAGTTTACGGTGCACCAAGACCGTTGCGCCATGAAAATTGGTACAGACGGGGTGTTGCTAGGTGCATGGACCACCCTAAAAACCAAGCCCATTTCTATTTTGGACATTGGCACAGGAACCGGGATCATTGCCCTTATGTTAGCGCAAAGAAGCAATGCAAAAACCATTGATGCCATTGAACTTGATGAATGGGCCCATGGGCAATGTATTGATAATTTTGAAAACTCTTCATGGGCGGATCGGCTCTTTTGTTACCACGCCGGTCTTGATGGGTTTGTTGATGAAATTGAGGAAGCGTATGACCTTATCGTCTCCAATCCCCCGTTCTATTCAGAAATTGTTTCCAGCGGAAATAGTTCTAGGGATGCAGCAAGGCAGAATAAATCTTTGCCCTTTGATGAACTTTTAGAGGGAGTTTCGAAATTACTTTCCGAGAATGGCCTTTTCACCACGATCATCCCCTTTAAAGAAGAGAAGGCATTTGTTGGTTTGGCCGCTACATTTGGGCTGTTTGTAAATCACATACTAAGGGTCAAGGGAAACCCCAAAGCCGAACTAAAAAGAAGCTTGCTCGAGTTTGGCTTCAAGAAAACAAAAAAAATTGAGCGTGAACTGACCATTGAAATAAAACGTCACGAATACACCTTTGAATATCAAGAATTGACCCGTGCCTTTTATTTAAAAATGTAACGCCTGACCATCCGATTGTTATATTTCTTTATTTATCTTTGGTTAAAATTCAAATTTATGCGACCCGATTTGTTTGAAGCACCCGATTACTACGATCTTGATGATCTACTTTCAGAAGAACATCTTTTGGTACGTGACGCAGCCCGTCAATGGGTAAAACGTGATATCTCGCCCATCATTGAGAATTATGCACAAAAAGCGGAGTTTCCGAAACAGATTATTGGGGGTTTGGCAGAAATAGGGGCTTTTGGATCCTATATTCCCGTGGAATATGGTGGGGCAGGGCTGGATCAGATCAGTTACGGTCTCATAATGCAAGAAATCGAACGTGGCGATAGTGGTGTGCGTTCGACGGCATCGGTACAATCTTCTTTGGTAATGTACCCTATTTATACCTATGGTAACGAGGCGCAACGAAAAAAATACCTTCCCAAACTGGCGACCGGTGAATTTATGGGATGTTTTGGGTTGACCGAACCCGACCACGGTTCGAACCCGAGCGGTATGACCACCAGTTATAAAGACAAAGGCGACCATTATTTGCTGAACGGGGCCAAACTGTGGATTTCGAATTCGCCGTTTGCGGATATTGCCGTGGTATGGGCCAAAAATGGGGAAGGCCGTATTCACGGGCTAATTGTTGAACGGGGCATGGAAGGCTTTTCGACTCCTGAAACCCATAATAAATGGTCGCTACGGGCTTCGGCCACTGGCGAGCTTATCTTTGACAATGTAAAAGTGCCCAAAGAAAACCTACTGACCGGAAAAACGGGCTTGGGCGCACCGCTCGGTTGTCTTGATTCTGCCCGATACGGCATTTCATGGGGTGCGATCGGTGCTGCAATGGACTGCTACGATACGGCCTTGCGTTACGCCAAAGAGCGTATTCAGTTCGGAAAGCCCATTGCCGCATTTCAGCTGCAGCAAAAAAAAATGGCGGAAATGATCACCGAGATCACAAAGGCCCAATTGTTGGCATTTCGATTGGGACAGTTAAAAAATGAGGGCAGGGCCACTACGGCACAAATATCAATGGCAAAACGCAATAATGTGGATATGGCCATCAAAATCGCACGTGAGGCCAGACAGATCTTGGGCGGTATGGGCATTACCGGCGAATACAGTATCATGCGGCATATGATGAATCTAGAAAGTGTGATCACATACGAGGGCACCCATGACATTCACTTGCTGATCACGGGAATGGACATTACCGGAATTCCCGCATTTCAGTAGTTGTTCAGGTTTTTTCTAACCTAACTTTTACTGATTTACTTATTGGGGTTTTGCTCTTGTCGGCAAAATGCCCATGTGGTACAAGAACATTGGTCTCGGGAAAATAGGCCGCTAAATTCCCTTTTGGAATATCGTACGGAATTACCCTGAATTTGAATGCGGCACGTTTGATGCCATCATAGGTACTGGTGATATTTACCACATCAAGTTTTTTCAGATTGACCGCGCGCATATCTTCGAAATTCATAAACAGTACTCTTCTTTCGTTGTAAACGCCCCTATATCTATCATCAAGACCGTATATAGTGGTATTGAACTGATCGTGCGAACGAATCGTCATCAACAGGTACTCATCCGGCTCCAAAATATGTTCGGGAATCTTGTTTATGGTCAACTGCGCCTTACCGTTCGGCAACATACTAAAATCAAGGTCGCGCACATTATTGGGCAGATAGTAGCCCACACCTTCTGAACGCTTTTCGGTATCCTCATACCCCTTGACCACCTTATCAATGTTTTGACGAATGAGTTTATAATCTTTACCCATGGCTTTCCAGGGCACCGAATGGTTTCCCCTGAAATACGTATCTGCCAATTCGGCGATAATTTCAGGTTCACTTTTTATTCTATCGGAAGCAGGTTTTAAAAGACCCTGGGATCTACGTACCCTGCCCATGCTGTTTTCGATGGTGACGTGCCTCGATCTTCCATCTTTCAAATCTTTTTCAGAACGGCCGTAAGTGGGCAACAACAAGGCTGTTTTTCCGGTAACCAAATGGGTTCGGTTCAGTTTGGTACTGACCTGCACCGTAAGATCACACCTTTGCAAAGCTTCTGCCGTGTATTCGGTATCTGGGGCGGCCATCAAAAAATTGCCCCCAAGGCACATAAATAATTTTGCACCGCCCCCATGCATCGCACGTATCGATGCAACCGTATCGAAACCTTCCCCTGTTGGCGGTTCAAAACCCAAGTGCTTCTTTATTCGTTCATTCAATCGCTTGTCAACAAAGTGCATTATTCCCATACTACGATCACCCTGAACATTGCTATGACCTCGAACTGGGCAGGTGCCCGCATTGGGTTTTCCTATTGCACCTTTCAATAAAAGTAGGTTTACATACTCTCTAATGTTCTCCACTCCGTTTTTATGCTGTGTCAGTCCCATGGCCCAACACACTACTATTTTTGATTTTTTGGCCAGAAAACCAACAGCTGCATCAATCTCTTCTTCACTCACGCCACATAGGCCCATCAGGTATTCAGCATCATATTCTCCAATATCCGCCATTAGACCTTCATAGCCATCGGTGTAGGTCTTTAAAAATTCATGGTCGAACACGTCTTTGTTCGGTTCATCTAGATCCGCTAATTTTTTTAGGATCAATTTCACCAAAGAAATATCTTGATTGATTCTGACGGGAAGGTGCAGATCTGCAATATCCTGGCCTGAACCGACCCATCCGCTAAGGTGTTGGGGGTTCTTGAAATTTACAAGTCCAGATTCCTCCAAAGGGTTTATACTGATGACCTTCCCCCCGTTTTTCTTACACTTTTCAAGAGCCGATAACATACGTGGATGGTTCGTACCTGGGTTTTGCCCGGCAACGATTACGACTTCTGCCCCATAAATATCTTCGAGTTTGATAGAGCCTTTGCCAATGCCCAAGGTTTCACTCAACGCCACCCCGCTTGATTCATGGCACATGTTCGAGCAGTCGGGCATATTATTGGTGCCGAATGCCCGGGCGAACATTCCGTATAAGAAAGCAGCCTCGTTACTGGACCTGCCAGAAGTGTAAAAAACAGCTTCATTTGGGGAATTTAGTTTTTTCAATTCCTCTGTAATCAGTTTATAGGCTTCCTGCCATGAAATTGGTTCATAGTGAACGCTAGCGGGCTTCAATACCAGAGGCTCGATTACCCGACCGAATTTGTTGAGCTGGTAATCGGTAAGTTGTGAGAGTTCCTCAACGGAATATTTTTTAAAAAAAGCTTCACCAATATGAGAGGTGGTCGCTTCATCTGCCAGGGCCTTTGCCCCATTCTCACAATATTCGCCGATTTTGGAAGATTTTTCGGGGTCTGGCCATGCGCAACTGGGGCAACTAAAGCCGTCTTTTTGGTTCATGTCCAACAAGGCGGTCATAGATCTGACAATGCCCATTTCTTTAAAACTATGGCGCAATGCTTCCTTTACCCCTAAAATTCCTGCGGCAACACGTACTGGTTCTCCCAACCTCAGTTCTGAAAGGTCTTGATTGCCCCTTACCGAAACATTTCTATGTAACCCATCTTTTATATGTTCATCTTTGTGCTTCACTAAATCTCCTTTCAAAAATTTGCTTTAGGATTGGGGTAGTTATTCGATCGATCTTCGATGGTATTGTCCAAACAAGTGAAATACTTTTCAATAAGCAGGGCAAGTATACTACCGTTGTTGGTTTTAACTTTGTTTTCATACGCAACATTCAGCTCCGCAGAATTGTCCACCACTTTAACGGTATGAAAACGCACCGAATTACCTTTGATTCCTATTTTCATTTAATTTTTTATGTGATTGTACGCTATTGTACCGGTAAATGTAAAAGCAGGGAGAAACACCTCCCCCGACCCCCCATTTTTAGGAGGGAAGCTAGTATCACGTCAATTTAATTATGGAACAAAATGATGAGATAGTTTTTTATAAGCATCTCGTTTTGTAAACCCCCATTTGATCTTTTTCTTTTGTTTGTTTTTTTCTTTGGTCCATTGTTTGATTTCACTGATCAATATA
>JAJRSY010000022.1 GCA_024278565.1 Bacteroidota bacterium | reverse complement strand
GAGGAAACACCCAGTGATATTGGGGAAGCAAAAGCCTCGGAAAGTTTTACCGATGTTGACTTTGACGATATTTAGTACAACGTTATATTATAAGGTAAAAATGTCCATTGCTTGCAATGGACATTTTTTTTGAACCGTACCAACGGTTTGTTTAAATTTGATTCTTGACCAAAAACCGATCTCAATGAAAAAAACAATACTTCTTTTAGTTGCCCTTGTCTTACTTCAAAACCTTACTGCCCAAGAAAAGCCAAGCCTTGATTATTATCTGCCCCAAGGTATCACCTATAACAAAAATATTCCCACCCCCAAAGAGCTGATAGGCCATGAAGTGGGCGAATGGCACGTGACCCATGACAAGCTCATGTTCTATATGCAGGCCTTGGCAAAGGTCAGTAAACGTATTACCATTGAAAACAGAGGCACTACTTTTGAGGGAAGACCTATTTTATTATTGACCATAACCTCTGAAAAAAACCATCAAAACCTTGAAAATATTCGGCAAGATCATTTGTCCTTAACTGAAAACGGAAGCGATGGCATATCGGTTGAAAACATGCCCATAGTGGTCTACCAAGGCTTTTCGATTCATGGCAACGAGCCAAGTGGGGCGAATGCCGGTTTGGCGTATGCCTATTATCTGGCAGCGGCCCAGGGCCCGGAAATTGAGGGGTTGTTGAACAATATGGTTATATTGATGGACCCTTGTTTTAACCCTGATGGGCTGCAGCGATTTGCATACTGGGTAAATACGAACAAGAGCGTCAATCAGGTTTCAGATAGCAACGATCGTGAGTTTCGTGAGGTATGGCCTGGTGGTCGAACCAACCATTATTGGTTTGATATGAACCGAGATTGGTTGCCCGTACAGTTACCCGAAAGTAGGGCGCGAATTGAAAGTTTTCATAAATGGATGCCCAATATTCTAACAGATCACCATGAAATGGGCACGAACACCACCTTCTTTTTTCAGCCCGGTGAACCTAATCGTGTACACCCATTGACGCCAAAGTTGAACCAAGAACTAACCGCTGAAATAGGAGGCTACCATGCCAAGGCACTGGACAAAATAGGCTCGCTCTATTTTTCTGGGGAAAACTACGATGACTATTATTACGGAAAAGGATCGACCTTCCCCGATATAAACGGAAGTATCGGTATTCTGTTCGAGCAGGGTAGTGCTCGAGGTCATGCGCAGAATAGTGAAAACGGACTTTTGACCTTCCCCTTCGCCATTCGAAATCAGTTCACCACTGCTTTGTCGACTATAGAAGCGGCCAAGAATATGCGCACCAAAATTCTGGAATACCAGAAAAGGTTTTATAAAAATGCCAGGGAAGAAGCGGTAAAAAGCAAAACCAAGGCCATTGTTTTTGGCGACCGTAAAGATGCTGCCAGATCTTGGCACTTGGCAGAGATTTTGAACCGTCATAAAATCAAGTTCCATAAGCTGGCGAGTGATGCGACTATCGATGGAAAGGCTTACTCCAAAACCAACAGCTACCTTGTTCCCATGAACCAAAAGAGGCATCGTTTGATAAAGGCGATGTTCGAAAAACGCACTACATTTACCGATAGTATTTTCTATGATGTATCGGCATGGACGTTTCCGTTGGCCTTTAATATGGATTACTCAGAAGTGAATACCTTATCGAATATTGGGGACGAAATCACCGGTTTTAGTCCTTTAACGGGTAGTGTTAGCGGTAAGAGCGACTATGCCTATCTTTTTGAATGGAACGAGTACTATACCCCAAAAGCACTAAACAAAATACTTGAAAAGGACCTACGTGCCAAGGTGGCGAAATCTCCCTTTTTCCTAGAAGGAAAAAACTATGATTACGGCACCATAATGGTTCCCGTACAAAACCAAGAGTTGGATCCATCTGAACTTCATGCCTTTTTGACCGAGGTGGCCCAAGAGGGCAAACTTCAAATTATGGCGGTCGCTACCGGACTCACAAAAGGAATCGATTTGGGAAGCAATGATTTCGACCCGATCAAAAAACAAAAAATCGCTCTCTTGGTGGGTGACGGCATCAGGTCTTATGATGCTGGTGAAATATGGCATTTGTTCGACACACGCTATAACATCGCCCTTACCAAGTTGGATATGGTCTATTTTGAAAAGGTGGATCTGACCCAATATACCGATATAATCGTACCAAGTTCTTTTGGCAGTGCAGAAAGTAAAAAGAATACGGCCAAACTCAAAGAATGGGTAAAAAGCGGAGGGACCTTGATCGGATACCGGTCAGCGGTCGAATGGTTCAACAAAAGCGAATTGGTCAAACTCAATTTCAAGAAAGATACCTTGGTCGCTAAAAACATAAGTTTTGATGAAAAAGATGATTTTAAAGGGGCACAGACCATGGGTGGTGCCATTTTTGAAACCAAATTGGATCGTTCGCATCCTATAAATTTCGGTTATAAGAACGATAAACTGGCAGTGTTCAGAAACACCAATATTTATATTGAAGCTGACAAGAACAGCTATAACAACCCCATACAGTATACTGCAGATCCGCTATTGAGTGGGTATATGTCAGAAGAGAACCTAGAACTTATTAAAAACACCGTTCCCTTCCAAGTGAGGCCGCTGGGCAAGGGCAGGGTAATCGTTTTTACCGATAACACCAATTTCAGGGCATTCTGGTATGGTACGAACAAGTTATTGATGAACGCTATTTTCTTTGGCGGGATGATGTGATCTTACAGTTCTTTTTTGTAATATTTTCGTAAAGGGCTGTCATTGAATTCGCTAACTTGCTGCTCAAAGTCGGAGACTTTGAGCAAATTATAGTTCGTATGTTTCTTCTGTTCTTTTTACTTTTTATTTCATTGTTGTCCGATTAAAACCTGCCTGGCCGGCAGGTCAAATCTTTGTTCTTACAGCGAACCTGCCTGTCCGGCAGGCAGGTCGGTCTTATGTCTTTTATCGGACAACAATGTTTTTATTTCATGTTCTTTACGTATGCCCGTTTTTTTGTTCCCAACCTCACATAAGCCCAGTTAAAGACAAACAGGCATAGAATTGATAAAAGCGCGGTGATGGGGTTTGTTGCCAATGCCAAAATCATAAAAAGTAGCAGGTAATAAATAGGATAACCCAGTATGGCGAACCCAAACCGTATGGTGCCGACAAACTCGGGCTCTTTGATTTTCGGTTTTACAAAAAACCTCCAGATCATTACAATCGGAAAATTAAGTAGCGAGAATAGTCCGCCAAAGAGGTCAGCACTATGATTCTGTGCTTTTTTTACCGTACCAAGTGCGTTGGTGGGCAGGTTCTGAAGCTTTAGGTTTACAGATCGGGGGTCCAAATAATCGGCTCCAACGGCATCCAGCCTTTTTATCGTTTCCTCGTAAGTTTCTTCATTCCCAATATGCGTGGTAAGGTTTTTCAATGCATTTGAAACAGCCTCTTTGAGCTGTGTGATCGAGGTATTTGAATCAGAAGGGTCGTAATGATCTTGAACGGGTATGTCTTTTCCGAAAAATAAACTCACCTGGTCAGGAAATTGAAATGCATCCCTATAATTGACCCCAATGGGCACTATTCGAATATCAAGATCGGGTTTTGTGGCCAACGAAGTGAACAGTACTCTGGTAAAACCTTTACTCAAAGGGCGCACCCTTCTCTTTAAATTATGGTCGCCCTCGGGAAACATTAAAATGGCGTTGTTGTTTTGTAATAAATCTGCGCAATGGTCAAAAACCGCTTGATTGTTCTTCAACGATCTTCTACCATCACGTACGCGATAGATCGGAATCATTCGAAAAAAATCAAGAATAATACTCAAGGTGCCGTTCTTGAAAACATCTGATCGGGTAAGATAATAGGGTTTTCGATTGCAGTCTACCCCGATCAAGAGGGCATCCAACAAGGCATTTTGGTGATTGCTTAAAAATAAGACGGGTTTGCCTTTGGGTACATGGGAAAGCCCTGAAACCTTGATTTTTCCGAAGTAGCCATAAAGTCCTATCTTGACCCAAAACCGAATAAGACTGTATACGAGGTCTTTCAACTTAATTTTTCTTTTAAAATTGGTTTATTCCCCCAAAAACTGGCCAATGACAAACCTGATATCATATGCCAAATACCCCAAAATGCAGCTACCAAGGCCATGCCACCCAATCCGTCAAAAAAGGTAAAAATCAGTAGCAGCCCCAACCCTGAGTTTTGAATGCCCGTCTCAATAGCAAGGGTTCGCCTGTCTTTTTTCGAAAGACGAAACAATTTTGCCAATGAGTACCCTGTTGTTAATGCGATCAGGTTATGCAAGAGCACGATCCAAAAAACATAAGAAACATAGTCTATAAAAACAGTACGATTATGGTACAGGGCAATAATGACAAGCAGAATAAAGAACACCAATGACCCCACCTTGAGAAACTTCGCCAACTGTTGTGCTAATTTCGGCCACATATGGTTTACCCACATACCTAGTAGTAAGGGTATACCCAAAAGTAGGGTAACCAATTGTACCATTTTAGCCGGTGATAAATTTACTTCGTTCAATATTTGTGCTGTTGGTTCGTACAATGAGCCCCAAAGGTGAAGGTTCAAGGGTGTCATGACCACCGCAAATAGGGTTGCGACTGTGGTAAGACTTACCGATAGGGCGGTATTTCCTTTTGACAGATGGGTGATGAAGTTCGAGATATTGCCACCGGGGCAGGCAGCTACCATAAACATACCCAAGGCAATACTTGGTATGGGCCGTATTGCCATGACCAATAGATAGGTAAGTGCAGGCAATACCAAAAACTGGCTAAAAACCCCGACCAAAATCGGTTTCGGATTTTTAAACAAACGTTTAAAATCAGTAATCGAAATTTCAAGGGCAATACCGAACATGACAAACGCCAAGGCAAAATTCATCACCCAGAGGGCTTGGGTGTCAAAGTTGATATGTATAGTATCAATGGCTGAATTGGTCAAAAATCAAGCTATTTTAAGTCCGTTGGGTACCGAAGATCCAGGTTGTAGCAATACCACATCATTATGGTCTACAGCACCCAAGATAAGACATTCGCTCATGAAATTGGCAATTTGTTTGTTCGGAAAGTTAACTACCGCCACCACCTGTCTGCCCAAAAGATCATCTTTGGTATAGCGTTGGGTGATTTGGGCAGATGTTTTTTTTATGCCCAGCTCGGCACCGAAATCTATTTTAATCTGGTACGCGGCTTTCTTGGCTTCTTTAAAGTCATCGACTTTGACAATGGTTCCGACCCGCATATCCACTTTTTCGAAATCTGTCCAATTTATTGTTTCTGTCATGTTGGTAATGGATTGTTAAACAAGTAATCAAAATGAAACTCGGTTATGAATTTTAAATATTCATTGAAAAAGTTTAAATTTACGCATATTAAATGTAACAAAAATGGCGAGAACACCCAGTAATATGTTGCCTTTGGGCATATTGGCACCAGATTTCAGTTTGAGAGATACTGTTAGCGATAAAACCTTGAACCTTCAAGATATGAAAGGAGGTCAAGGAACGGTAATTATGTTTATTTGCAACCATTGTCCTTTTGTAATTCATGTAAACCCCGAGCTTGCCAGATTGGCCAAGGCGTATCAGGTCAAGGGAATCGGTTTTATTGCAATTTCAAGCAATGATGTGGAGAATTACCCACAAGATGCACCCCATCTTATGAAGAAAACGGCTTTGGAGGCCAACTACAGTTTCCCGTATTTGTACGATGGGACCCAAGATGTGGCAAAGGCGTACGATGCCGCCTGTACCCCTGATTTTTACTTGTTCGATAAAAACCTGGCGTTGGTATATCGTGGGCAATTAGATGGTTCACGGCCCGAGAACGGAGTGCCCCTATCAGGTGAAGATCTTCGCACAGCGATGGATGCGATTTTGGATGGAAAAGAGATCGACCCCCTTCAAAAACCGAGTATTGGCTGTAATATCAAGTGGATTGCCGGTTGATGTCGGTCGCTGCAATCTTGTTCAAACATGCATAGCAAACAGTTGGCAGTGAACAGTAAGCAGTGAGCAGCAAGCAGTGAATATTTTTTACCTAACGACTAACGACTAACGACTACCGAACCCCACCCTTCCCGTTTCAACAAACCTTCAATATGTGCAAAATGATGCCTGCTGTGCCATGCGTATTTTCCAATATTCCCGGCAACGGTAACCTTAGTGCTCCCTTCTGGATGTCGGTAGCATTTTTTTAGGTCATCAGAAGAAAGTCCTTTTAACAAATATACCAGTTTGGCGTGCAGGGCGGTGATGTAGTTCAGCGAAAGTTGTACGGGTGCATTTTTTGCATCGAACAGATTGCTCCAGTCTTTTTCATCATAGACTTTTATCAACGGTCTGTCTTCGGTCAATGCCCATTTAAAACGGGTATAGCTATGGTGGTGGCTATCGGCGATATGGTGTATGAGCTGGCGAACGGTCCAGCCCTGGGGCCGGTACGGGGTTTCGAACTGCTTCTTCGAAAGGTTTTTCACCAGACCTTCAAGACGTTGTGGCAAGGTTTCCAGAACGTGGATCCATTCGGTAATATGTTCAGGGCTGATTTTTTTAGGGCATTCAAAATGCCCGATCGGATAGCGCAGTTGTTCCATTGTGATTTCCATTGCCCAAAAGTACTGAACTTTAATACATTTTTAACCATTTGAACAAATGGGTTGGTTCGTGATCCACTAATTTTACCGGACATTTATTTTTCATTTTTTTAAAACCAAAACAATGGCAACATTACGATTGGGCGATACCGCCCCTGATTTTACGGCAGAGAGTTCAATGGGAACCATCAATTTATATGACTACCTAGGTGATGGTTGGGGCATTCTTTTCTCGCACCCGGCAGATTTCACTCCGGTATGTACCACTGAACTTGGCACGGCGGCAAAGCTTAAAGATGAATTCGATAAACGCAATGTGAAAATGTTGGCCTTGAGTGTAGATGGTACCGCTTCACATGTTGAATGGATAAAAGACATTAACGAGGTTCAGAACACCGTGGTGGATTTTCCGATTATAGCAGATGAAGATAAAAAAGTATCCGATCTGTACGACATGATCCACCCTAAGGCAGATAATAACCTTACCGTACGTTCGGTATTCATCATTGCTCCTGACAAGACGATAAAACTGACTATTACCTATCCTGCATCAACAGGGCGTAATTTTCACGAACTATTGCGCGTGATTGATTCGCTACAGTTAACGGCATATCATAAAGTGGCCACCCCAGCGAACTGGAAACAAGGCGAGGATGTTGTGGTGAGTCCCGCTATATCGACCGAAGATGCCAAGAAAATGTTCGCCAAGGGCGTAGAGGAGGTAAAACCCTATTTACGAATGACACCGGATCCTTCTGCTTAGTTTTTGAGCTTCCGGGTTTTTTTCCGGCAGTTGAAAAATCGCAGCAAGAGGCTGTCTAAAAAGTAAGAATAGCTGATATTTGTTCCGTTGGGTGCTTCCGTATTCTCAGGAGATACATTCTGATTATCAAAATAATATGATATCGACTGCACTCGAACGGACAATTGATGACCTTTTAGCGTATGCAATCTTTTCAAGATTTTGTGGTATCTTGCCAAGAAACACCCCACTATGAAAATGATTTTTTTGCTTTTTATGTGCCTTGTACTTACGTTGGTACAAGGTTGTTGCCTTCCCCTTATGAACTGTGAGGATGATGATTTTAGTCAAGAATCACGTTATGACCCAGTCTATTTGAATCGGGTCGATTTTGAGAAATCGGTACTCCTTAAAAATACTGTTGCTATTGGTATCTCTGGAAAAATATATGTCAAAGATCACTTGCTCTTTATCAATGAGGTGAACAAAGGGTTCCATATTTATGACAATAGCGACCCCAAAAACCCAAAACCGATTAAATTTCTTGAAGCCCCGGGCTCTACCGACTTGGCAGTTCGCAACAACATGATCTATATTAACCAGGCTACTGATTTGATTGCCGTTGACTATAATGCAGCAACAAATGCAATTAATCTGACCAAGCGTATACCCAACACCTTTCCCGAACTTGTCTCCCCTGATGGGTTTTATGCGAATAATGTTCCTGAAAACAACATAGTGATCGATTGGAAACTAAAAAGATAAGAACGATGAAAAAGCACCTCTATATTTTGGCGATCGCATTTTGTGCACTAAGCTGTCAATCAGATTCCAATAGTGATTCGCAAGCTTCCACAGGTGACGGTCAGGGCGGGTCGTTGGCCCGATTCGCATTAAAGGGCGATTACCTTTATACGGTCGATGAATATGACCTGAACGTTTTTAATATAACGGACACCCAAGATCCGGTCAAGGTGAATACCGTGCCCATCGGTTTTAATATTGAAACGCTGTTCTCCTATAAGGATTACCTTTATATAGGTTCGCGGAACGGAATGTTCATATATAATCTTGAGAATCCTGAATTTCCCCAAAAACTTTCGAGCGTAGAACATTTTACGGCCTGCGATCCCGTAGTGGCAAATGATACTCACGCTTTTGTAACCTTACATTCAAATACCAACTGCGGCAACGATATCAATGTGTTGGAAATCTATGATGTGACCAAGGTGACCGAACCGGTGCTTTTAAATAGTAGAAACCTGACCTCTCCAAAAGGTTTGGGGCTGTATGGAAATTTCTTGATCGTTTGCGATGACGAAATCAAGGTTTTTGATATTTCAGACCCCGTAGCGTCAAAGCTGGTGACCTCAATAGATAAAAGTGCCTTTGATGTAATCATTCGTAATGACCTGCTCATTGCCATTGGCGAATCCGGTCTTTATCAATATAGGCTTTCCGAGGATACCGATACCGGTATAAAAGCGGCTGAATTGAGTGTGATCAGTATTTAGGGTTCTTTTTACACAGTTTAAAAAGGTGAGGATATTATACCATTGTGGGCTTTCTTGTTTTAGGTCGAATAAAGAGAGTTCTGGGTGTCGTTCAAAAAGTTGTTTAAGCCAATTCACAAAACATCGGGTTTTGATGGTATATGTTTCCTTAGCTATCAACCTGTTTTGATAATGCAAAATTCCTAAGCAAAAAAAAACAAGCATAAGATTTTAACAAATCCCATTTCTTGCTTACCTTCCGCGACCAACACAACACCATTAACTATGAAATCGTTTACGGTCAAAGAAATTAGTGACCTCGTACAGGGGGAACAGATAGGAAATACCGATCAAATTATTACGGGCCCTGAAGAGCTTTCTAAGGCAGAGCCACATCAAATCACCTATATCGGATGCATTAAATACATATCGCAATGGAAAGGTTCTAAAGCGAGAGTGGCAATTGTCAATGCGGATTTAGAAGTGGATCCTGGAGAAAACCGTGCTATTATCAAGGTTGAAAATGCAGATCTTGCCATGGGTAAATTACTGGAAGCCTTTGAGCCGCCCGCCCCGGTGTTCGAGGTGGCTGTTCACCCTACGGCAGTAATACATGAAACTGCAAAAATTGGTTCAGACTGTAAAATTGGGGCCAATAGTTATTTGGGGAAAAATGTTGTTCTGGGCGATGGTGTCATATTATACCCGAACGTGATCATTCTCGATGAGGTCCATATTGGGAAAGGAACTGTCTTTTGGCCCGGTGCGGTTATTCGGGAACGGTGCGAGATTGGCAACTTCTGTATTTTTCATAGCAACGTTAGCATAGGGGCCGATGGTTTCGGCTACCGCCCCAGCGATGATGGCAAAGGCCTTGTTAAGATACCACAGATCGGTACGGTTATTATTGGCGACGGAGTTGAAATCGGTGCAAATTCATGCGTGGATCGTGGTAAGTTCAGTGCTACAATTATAGGTGATAATTGCAAAATTGATAATCAAGTGCAAATTGGCCATAATTGTATTATGGGGCGTTCGTGTATTATGGCCGGTCACAGTGGTTTGGCAGGTTCGGTTACCCTTGGTGACGGGGTGATGATAGGGGGTAGCGCATCGATCAAGGATCACACTACCATTCATTCAGGTGCCATTGTGGGAGCCGGTTCTGGCGTTATTGGAGATATTAAAGCTGGCAAGACCGTTTTGGGGTACCCCGCCCAGGATAGTAGGGATATGTTGAAGCAGTGGATAATGATGCGAAAACTGGCAAAAAAATAATCTAAAAATTGAAATAACCATTAAAATTTCAGACGTTTAAAGATTATGTATTATATTTGCTTTTTAATAATTTTTAATTTTTTGTATTATGAGTAAAGGAACAGTAAAATTCTTCAATGATTCCAAAGGATATGGTTTCATAACAGAAGATGGTTCGAACGAAGATCATTTTGTACACATTTCTGGCTTAATCGATGAAGTTCGAGAAGGTGATGTTGTGGAATTTGAACTACAACAAGGTAAAAAAGGATTGAATGCCGTTAATGTGAAAGTAGTTGACTAGGTAGGTAATAAACTTTTTTATAGTATAAGGTCTTATCGCTTGCGGTAAGACTTTTTTTATGAACAACCCCCCCCCCCCATTTTATTAACAATTAAGACAAAGGCATTGTTTTTAGTATAGTTTTAACGTTGTTTGATATACGGCAACTAATCAGGCTAGTTAAACATCTAATAATCAATATTTTGTGTGTCATTGAAAAATCGCATCTGATTCAAAAAAAGCTGTATTCCAATCTCAAAAAGCCATAAGTGGTTGAATATCAGCAAAATTAAAATTCCGTTAAAGTTTTCGGCCTAAATCAAAATTTCAAAAAATGTCAGTTCAATGCTTTGAAAACAAGACTCTTATGGCATTTTATTAGCTAGAAAGGGCATGCTGATTAGTTACGATATACGATTTGATATTCTCATGCGTTATCATTAATGAACGATTGGTTGCCCCCACTAATCTTAACACCCTACGATTATGGCTATCTTTTTCAGTGTACTTTTGTTCTATTGGTGATTAATCTTGCGTTTTTGAAGTTTAGCGCAATGGAAATCGAAGATTAAGAATTAGATTTCTAGTTTTTTCAATCATCACCATAAACATTCTAACTTCGTTTGCCTTCAGTTTTAAGTAGGGTTTTTTGTTGCTCGGTTGTTTTCAGTATATAGGCGATAAAGCCCTGAAAACAGAACGCTAGTGATTACTTTTTTTTTAATTTTGTTTGCGCTGATTTCTATTAATGTGCTTCTTTTTCTAGTACACACTGATGAATGAAGTTTGGGTTGAAATCAGAGCTTTTCTTAACTGCTGTTCCACCGGCGTACTGTTGACTACTAATTATTGTTCGTTAAGGTTTAGAATATATTTCAGCATTTTTTATTAAACCTTTAATTTGTAGTCGAAGTAAAGAGGTCTATTTTGTCCAGTAGTCAAGAACCAATACATCTTCTAAATGAGGAGTCAGTACTTCGCCAAAGGCCTTATGATCGGGGTGTGGCAGGTAAGCTGCTCGGCTCTCTTCAGTTTTGAAAGTCAGAAAAAAACAATGTGTAAACCCTTTTTCGAGACCTTCGGGGCTATTGTTTAGTCCCCATTCGTAATCAGTAATCTGAGAAATTTTTGAAGGGAGGGCACTAAAAGCTTCCTCAACTTTTTTTATGTTTACTGCCGTCGTCCGATCTTTAAACTTAAAAAGCACTACATGGCGTAGCAGGCTATCATGTTTCATAACGGTTTTGTTTTTTATGTCTTTTGAATTAAGTTTTTGTGGGTGCGGTGAAAAGCACAGGGCTAATAGTGCGCAGGTGAGAATAAGTAAAATACCTTTGGTTTTCATTTGTCAAGTTTTATTGACAAGATATAAAAAAGCAATGGTATTCCGTTCAAATTCGTATTTTTCGTTTCTCAATTGACAACACATTGAATTACGAAGTTCTATATACTTTTATAGTGGCCACGGCGGCCCTTGCGATCGTTCCCGGTCCAGATAATATATATGTGCTCTCGCAGAGTATTACAAACGGAAAAAAGTTTGGTCTGGCTACCGTTGCAGGCCTGATGTCAGGTTGTTTGGTACATACCACATTACTCGCTTTTGGTGCGTCAGCCATTATAAAACAAAGTGAGCATATATATTTTGCCATTAAATTGTTCGGCGTTGCCTATTTGTTGTACTTGGCGTATCAAGTTTTTATCAGTGATGCTTCCTTGAGTTTCTCTAGTGGTATTGCCAAAAAAAGTCTTGGCCGCTTGTTTTGGCAAGGGTTTGTTATGAATGTTCTGAACCCCAAGGTGACCATATTCTTTTTGGCCTTTTTTCCCGGTTTTCTGTTTAGCAATGAATTGAACACTGTATTTCAATTTTATGTGCTGGGGGCGTTGTTTATTTTGGTTTCCACTATTGTTTTCAGTTTGATTGCCATTCTTTCGGGTTCGATATCGGGCTATATCACCACTAATTCGAACAGCGGTATTTATTTGAAATGGTTTCAAATTATTGTGTTTGTGGGTATTTCGGTTTATTTATTAGTATCAGCGAAATAATAGTAATTTTACCATAGCTTTATTATAAAAGGATGCCTGAAAAAGTAAAGATCATAGAATGCCCTAGGGATGCCATGCAGGGAATTAAAACTTTTATTCCCACGGAAGAAAAGGTGAAATACATTCAATCTTTGTTGGGATGCGGTTTCGACACCATTGACTTCGGTAGTTTTGTTTCGCCCAAGGCCATTCCACAAATGGCAGATACCGGCGAGCTGCTTTCAAGGCTCGATCTGTCAAGGACACAAAGTAGGTTGTTGGCCATTGTGGCCAATGTACGTGGGGCCAATGATGCCTGTAAGCATGCTGAAATTGATTTTCTGGGGTATCCGTTTTCCATATCAGAAAATTTTCAAATGCGCAACACCCATAAAACGATCGAAGAATCGGTGGTTACCTTAAAAGAGATTTTAAAGATTTCAGAAGCATCGGGCAAGCAAGTGGTAACCTATATTTCTATGGGTTTTGGTAACCCGTATGGTGATCCGTGGAGTGTAGAGGTAGTGGGGGAGTGGACCGAGAAATTGGCTGCAATGGGCGCAAACATTTTATCGCTTTCAGATACGGTGGGCACATCGACCCCAGATACGATAGAATACTTGTTTTCGGATCTGATACCCAAATATCCTGAAATTGAATTTGGCGCACATCTACATACCACGCCTACAAAATGGCATGAAAAAATCGATGCGGCGTACAAAGCCGGGTGTCGTAGATTTGATGGTGCGATACAGGGGTTTGGGGGCTGCCCCATGGCCAAAGATGCACTTACGGGCAATATGCCTACTGAAAAAATGCTGTCGTATTTCACAACGGCCAAAGTTGACTCGAGTGTTAATTGGTTAGTGTTCGAAGCAGCATATAATAAGGCTTCCGAGTTGTTTTCTGAATATAGTTGACATGTGTGATCGGTTACATGCTGGTATATTCAGTACGGTGATTTAAGATTTTAACCAATCCCATAGATCTACCAATTTTGGGCAATCAATGTTACTCGATAAATTGTTCTATATTTG
>JAJRSY010000326.1 GCA_024278565.1 Bacteroidota bacterium | reverse complement strand
GCTCTGCATCGGAGGTTTTAGAGGGAAGTTTGAAAACGGTTGGTTTTCATAAATGTTAAAACTTTCTTCTGTTGGATACCTCGATGGCCCTACCTCTGGGTAGCTCATTAATTACAACATTCGTTTTTATTTAGGGAATCATCTTTAGTTGAGCATAAAATACAACTATATATTCTGTTCAAATTTAGACAATAAATTGTTGGTCTGTTGGTTGAGTTTTTTCTTAAAAAAAAAGGTTCCGCCGAGTAGAAGCCCTTTGAAGCCCAATGCTTGTTTTGCCCATGTATGCAAGTCAAAACTGTCATTGTGTTTGATTATTTTTCCATCTTTGAATACAAATTTTGCTTCAATGACATTATGTACCTTTCTACCTGTTTGGCTAAAGGTATAACAGGCTTCCCAATGGGTTTTTCCAGTACTATCATTTGCTTCTACCTCAGAGAAGGCTATTTTAAGGTCTTTGTAATTGGCACAGAGCATGCGCCACATATTTAGTGCCCTTTCGCCTTTTAAGACACCGAAAGCAGGGTCTTCGAACACAATATCATCATGATAGCAGGCTACCATTTTTTCTGCATCTTTATTTTGAAAAGCGGTGTAGAATTGTTTGATTAAATTGTTCATGCCAAATTCATTTCACGCAACACTAACAGGTTTATTTAGGGTTGGGTGCCTAATTGGTTTCAAGGTATGAAAAAAAATGTTGGCAAGGGTCAGGTCAATTTTTTAACGGACAAAGAACCGTACAAATGATTCGCCCTTCAATAAAGGGAAGCCAGATGCTACTAATTTGATATATACTCATCACACATGAAAAATCGGGTTTTCATGTGTGATGAGTATAACCTATTCCGTTGAGAGAAAAGTAATGTTTTGTATTAGTTTTCCCCTCGTCCTTAATTGGAATTTCGATTGCCCCCAGAGCGATTGCGGTTTTTGTTATGATCCCCCCTATAATTCGAATTTCTATTTCTTGAACGATTTCTGTTCTGGTTTTGGTTTTGTTGGCGTTGGGACCTTTGCTCGGTTTTTTCATCTTCATCATCACCGTCGATAAACTGGTGCTCTGGCATACGGGGCACCTCTTGTCTGATGAGCTTTTCAATATCGCGCAAATAAGCCCTTTCTTCTTTGTCACAGAAAGAAAGGGCAATGCCACTGGCACTTGCACGGCCGGTGCGGCCTATGCGATGTACATAGGTTTCTGAAATATTGGGCAGGTCATAGTTGATGACCAATGCCAGATCCTCCACATCAATGCCACGTGCCGCAATGTCGGTGGCTACCAATATCTTTAGTTTCCCTTCTTTAAAAGCACCCAGGGCCTTTTGCCGTGCCGCCTGTGATTTGTTACCGTGAATGGCGGCAGAGCGAATATCTGCCTGTGCCAGTTTTTTTACGATTTTGTTGGCACCGTGCTTGGTCCGTGAAAATATCAAGACCGAATCATTGGGTCTTTCTTGCAACAAATGCACCAGTAATTTGGGCTTGTTCGGTTTGCTCACGAAATAAACACCTTGCTCTACTTTTTCGGCGGTAGCCTGCTGCGGTTTTATGGTCACCTGTTCAAAGTCGCCCAGAATCTTACGTGATAGCTCTACAATGGTTTTTGGCATAGTGGCCGAAAAGAAGAGCGACTGCCGCTTGGGGGGAAGTTTGGCGATGATTTTTTTAATATCGTGAATAAAGCCCATATCGAGCATTTGATCGGCCTCGTCCAAAACGGCATATTCAATATCACGGAGCGAGATAAACCCCTGGTTCATCAGATCTAGAAGCCTGCCCGGTGTTGCCACTAAGATATCGACACCATTTCTTAGGGTATTTACCTGTTTGCCCTGTTTGACCCCCCCAAAGATCACAGTGTTTCTGATTCCGGTAAACTTACCGTAGGCAGTGAAACTCTCCCCTATCTGTATGGCAAGTTCACGGGTTGGGGTGACCACCAATGCTTTAATGCGGCGTTTGCCCTGTTGGTTACTGTTACTATTGTAAATATGATGTAGAATCGGAATACCGAAAGCGGCGGTTTTTCCTGTACCCGTCTGTGCAACGCCCAAAAGGTCCTTACCCTTCAATAAAATGGGAATCGCTTGTTCTTGTATGGGGGTTGGGTTTTCGTAGCCTTCCGCTTGAAGGGCCCGTAAGATGGGTTCGGCAATGCCTAAGTCTTTGAATGTCATATATGATTTAAAATAAGCCGCGAAGATACAGTTAATGTTCGAATATTGTCTGTTCTTTCATTCGAACACAACCTTGTCATTCTGGGGAACGAGGAATCACAGCGGACGGTCTTTCTAGTTCTGCGGTGCAAATGAAGGCTAGTTTGGTTTTGGTCCGAAGACCCAAGGTGCAGTGCCGTATTTGTGAAAGACAGTTTCGACATTCCCATTGGATTCCTCGTTCCTCGGAATGACAAAAGAAACGTTTGGCTCTTTTAGCATTCGGATGTGATTTTTAGCGTACTTGTTCCAGTATTTTGATAAATAACTGACTTATTACCTGTCGAAAGCATTGAAACCTAGGTATCTGTTAAGAAATAAATGGTGCAGAATCGGGGTAGGTATTATGTTCTTTTTTAAAGTTAATCCCGAAGCCTCGGGATCAAGCATAGCCAAAGCTACGGTTGAAAATTTTAGCAAAGAAAAAGGACAGAATAGCAAGCCGAAATGTATCAGTTATTTCTTGACGGATACTAAAGCCCTACCACAGCAGCCTGTGCACAACGCTCCCCGTCCATGGCGGCAGATACGATACCACCGGCATAACCGCCACCTTCCCCACACGGAAAAAGTCCTTCGATCTCAGGATGCTCCAAATTCTCTTTTCTGGGGATGGTGACCGGTGATGAGGTTCTAGATTCAACCCCGACAATATTGGCTTCTCGGGTGTAATATCCTTTCATTTTTTTTCCGAAGGCGGTAAACCCGGTACGCAACCTACTACCAATGATTTTAGGCAAAAGGGAATGTAAGGGTGCCGATTTCAGTCCGGGTTGATACGAAGTATCGTTTAAGTCTGAAGACAGGTTGCCCTCAACAAAATCGGTCAGGCGTTGTGCAGGGGCGGTTTGACTTCGACCTCCTGAAGTAAAAGCCAAGCGCTCTAGGCTTTTTTGGTATTCCAACCCTTTCAATGCCCCAAATTTTTCATACTTGTGAATATCCTCATCTACATTGATCTCAACTACAATACCCGAATTGGCGAACAGGTTGTTTCGTTTTGAAGGAGACATGCCATTGACAACGACCTCACCGGGTGCGGTGGCCGCAGGAACGATAAACCCACCAGGACACATACAAAAAGAATACACGCCCCTGTTTTTCACTTGTTGTACCAGACTATAGGATGCGGCCGGCAAAAGTGCGTTGCGCTCCCCTTTACAATGGTATTGGATACTATCTATAATATGCTGTGGATGCTCTACACGAACACCCATCGCAAAAGATTTTGCTTGTAGGGCGATATTCTTCTCGTGCAGCAGATAGAAAATATCACGCGCCGAATGACCCGTGGCCAGAATCACCCGATCAACAACTATTTCACTGCCATTTTGGAGTTGCAGGGCTTTGATCTTGTTGTTTTTGATGGTGAAATCGGTTACCCGACTCTCAAAATGCATTTCACCACCGTGTTTCAAGATCGTTTCACGAATGTTCTGTACTATTTTGGGCAGTCTGTTGGTGCCGATATGCGGATGCGCATCTATGAGAATTTGTTCGGTAGCGCCATGAAATACCAAACTTTCAAAAATGCGGCGTACATCGCCCCGTTTTAAACTTCGTGTATATAGTTTACCGTCAGAATAGGTGCCGGCACCACCTTCGCCAAAGCAGTAATTGGAGTCCTCGCCAACAATATGGTCTTGATTGATAGCTTTTAGATCTTTTCGTCGTTCCTGCACCTTTTTTCCCCTTTCCAAGACAATGGGCTTATAACCCAGTTCTAAACAGCGAAGTGCGGCCCACATGCCAGCAGGGCCAAAACCGATGATGTGTACTTCTTTTGCGGTTGAAACATCTTTGTAATTAAAGGAATGCCCAGAGGTCTTGGGTGGCTTCTCTTTAATATAGATTGCCAGTTTATAGTTGAAGTAAATAGTAGGTTTTCTAGCATCGATAGATTTTCTCAGTACGTGTATCACAAAAT
>JAJRSY010000325.1 GCA_024278565.1 Bacteroidota bacterium | reverse complement strand
GAATAGCAACCCGAATTGTACCGGTTATTTCTTAACAGATACTAAGTATTGTTGCTTTTAAAAAGACATTCCTAAAACACGCTGAATGTCCTCTTCCAAAAATGAGGGATGCTCTGCAACCACGTCACCAATGACAATAATGCCCGGACTCGTATAGTCAATGCCGTCAATTGAATTTTTGTAATTGGCAATGGTGTCGATAAGAATATTTTCGTTGGGCAGCGTACCATTTTGTATAATGGCAAAAGGAGTGTATTTGTGTCGGTGTTTTTTAATTTCATTCATTATCAAAGAAAAATTCCGAACTCCCATTAGTATTACAAGAGTTGCCGTAGACTGGGCTGCAAGTGCTATATCTTTTGAAATATCGCCATTTGATGTAGTGCCTGTGATTACCCAGAAACTTTCGCTGATATTCCGTTTGGTCAGTGGAATCCCTTGACTTGTAGGTACGGCCAAAGCACTGCTGACCCCTGGGATCACTTCAACTTCAATACCCTTGCTTTCCAGAAAAAGAACCTCTTCCACACCTCTTCCAAATACGAAGGGGTCCCCACCTTTTAAACGCACAACGGTGTCGTATTCATACGCATAGTCTACCAACATTCTATTGATTTCCTCTTGCGAAAATGCATGCGAATTAAAACGTTTTCCTACGTAAATACACTTTGTAGATGGTTTAACATGGCTTAATAAATCTTCACTTACCAACGCATCGTACAAAACTACATCGGCATTTTCAATGGCCTTTAATCCCTTGACCGTAATCAGGTCAAAATCGCCAGGTCCTGCACCTACCAGTATTACTTTCCGGTTTTTCATTAATAATGGGGTTTATGGATGCGGTAACTTTGTATTTGACAAAAATACGTATATAATTGAAACTATATTAGAGGCTGTTTTGAAGGGTGCACGACAAATTTTCCCTTTTCTGTTCAAAAGAAAACCATTTTATCAGATTGTCCTCCCCCCGGTCTCTCCGATACTTCGGCTGAGCTCAGTACAAGCGGAGGGGGGCATATCCAGCATAAAGCTGGGCATTCAAAGGTGTCGAGAAACAGTTCCCTCCCTTCCGGGGAGGGCTAGGGTGGTGATGATTCCAAGGCGGAACTTTAAACCTGCCCGGCAGACCTGCCGGTTTACCCGCCGTAGGAGGGCAGGCAGGTCTATTGGATTCAGGAAAATTTGTCGTACACCCGTTTTGAAATATGTCATTTGAATTCATTAATGTGCGACCTGCCTGCCAGCTACGGTGTACCCACAAATATAATAAAAGACCAATGACAAAAATAGGGTTATATAAATGATTGGAATACAGTGGCCTAAATTTAGGAACCCATAACCAGTTACTTACACAGATGTGGGTGCGCCGTAGCTGCCGCAGGTAAGTATGGGGCAAAAAGAACAAGACTTGGTACGGCTAAAGCATACTTGACTTAACGCTAGAGATGGTATTGTCACGAGGTATGTTGGGTGACGATAACGGCACCTAAAATAGCTTGCCCCATGCACAAGAAGACCTTCTCTCTTGAAGCAGGTGAAAATCCCAATGGTGATATGGATACCATCGCAACCTATCCGGTAATAATCGAGAACGGCTTTGTTTATATTGGTCTTTCCGACTAAATTTGGTGTTTGAACCCGTTTAAACCTTTTTGTTGAAACATTTTTTCCTTCCCATCAAGTGGGGATTAATTTTATTTAAGACAAAACGCTTAAACCTAAGCCAAAACTAAGATGGAAAGTAAATTTGAAACTGCCATTAGACTATTTGATAAAGCCAATTCACAAGACCCATTTACCGAAACCTCGGAGGGAAAAGAATACCCAAAAGAGTTGCTCTATGCGATTCGAATGACCGATAAGCTCAATTCTTTTGAACCTAACGCTTCAGAAGCTGTGCAACTGGCCGTGCGCTGTCAGCATATATGCCGGTGGACAATTGCTAGAGATTCGTATGAAATGAACCGCAAGGGTTATTTGACTTGGCGTAAGGATCTGGCAAAATTTCATGCGAAAAAGGCGGCAGGGATAATGATGGAGGTTGGTTACGATGAATACCAAATCGATAAAGTGACTTTTTTACTGCAAAAGAAACAGCTCAAACGAAACAAAGAAACCCAACTCTTAGAAGATGTGGCCTGTTTAGTGTTTTTGGAGTATTATTTTGAAAAATTCTCTAAAAAGTACGCCGAGGAGAAATTGATTGACATTGTACAGAAAACATGGGCGAAAATGAGCGAAAATGGGCAAGGGGCTGCATTAAAACTGAATTTTTCGAAAGGGGCATTGACTTTGGTACAAAGAGCATTGACATAAACAGGTTTTTCGCTAACACAATGAACTCGTATAAAGAGTTTAAACAAGTTCAATGCCCAATACATCCAAAAACCGAAAAACAGTGAAAATGTATAGTTTTAAAAATGGATCCTTTGAAGAGTTACCGGGTTTTAAAGTGGAAGGAGTATATCAATTATACCAAAGACATATTGAGTATCACAATTGATGATGATGGTTTAGGTTTTGACACCAATCAAGGTTATGAAAAATAGAAATGAAGGAATGGGCTTGTTTTTTATGCAAGAAGGAATAAGTTATGTAGATGGGCGTATTTTTTTAAATTCAGAACAAGACAAAGAAACCCGAATAACGATTAATTTAAACTTGGAACAATAACTTACGTTTTAGTTTCAGATGTGGTAAAAACCCAATAAAAAAGCCAGCTTTTTAAAAGCTGGCTTTACCTTTGTACTCGAAACGGGACTTGAACCCGTACGGACTAATATCAGTTGAATTTCAAGCCATCGGTATTGGCCAAACGGGCAATGAGACCCCATCCGAAAAAGTAATTGCTTACCCCAATGAGAATTTCATTTTCTCCTTTTTGCAAGGGAAGCTGAAATGAAGTATTCTCAATAGTGCATCTTCCTCTGGGTTCCTTCATACCAGGAGCGCCGTAATAGTTTTTATCGGTAAGCAGGGGTTGTCCGTTGATAAACACCCAGACTTCATCGCTAAAGCCTAGGTCCACTCTTTTTTCTTGATCCGCTTCTGAAGAAATAACAGTCTTTAACCAAACCAATTTTCGTTCCCCTCGTTCAACGCTGCCGAACAATCGAGTTAAGTTGACCAAAGCTCGACGTTCAACTTTGAGAGGCTTCCAAATGGCGGCACTATCTAACAAAATCGAGTCGATTGCAATACCTGGAAATCGAAGTATACCCCGCATAATATCTTTGCCAAACGGAAAGTCTATAGGGTCAGTTACCGACCAATTTCTCAGATATCTTGAATCGTTATAAGTTGGGTCATAACCCTCGCTCGAAGGTAAGTCTTCCGTCACATTGGGCCGAACTATAAAATTGGCATAGACTACATTTCCCGTTAGTGAAATTCTGCCAGATTTCGTGATGCCTTCCAATGCAGGAACATGTAAAGCGGCACGTTGTGTATCATTCACATATACCT
>JAJRSY010000324.1 GCA_024278565.1 Bacteroidota bacterium | reverse complement strand
ATAAGGCGGTTTGACTGATTTGCCTGAACACCCCAGCCGAGAGACCATCCCAACGTTATGGAATCCTCTCATCTCAATTACAGTTCTGTTGCTCCTTAATTTATTACTAAATTACATCCTGAAGCAACGCAGGACACACAACGAACCGCTAACAAAAAATATAGTTAATGCTGGCTAAATGCTAACTTCAAAGTTGGTTCTGTATTTACAAGGTAAGTGCTATCCCGATAGCTATCAAGACGAAAGTTATTGCGTATTTGTCTAGCACTAACCATATTCAAATCGTTAAAACGCAGTCTTTTGTCCGGCTCTACTGCTATCCTGCCTGCCGAACGGCATGGCATTTCAATTATAACAGGCAAGTACTGAGCCTGAGCCTTTCGACTAAGTTTATACTGAGCGGAGCCGAAGTGCTCAAGATAAACTAAGGTCGAAGTATAGTTTGGCTTTGGAACAGAACATTTATGAATAATTCCATCTAACTAAAACTATAATGTGTTGATAGTTTTGTAAGGTTGTATCTTTTATGCTGCTTCAAAGTCTTGTAATACGGGTTAAGGCAGTCACAAAAACACCCGGCACTTAATCAGGCTGCCAGGTGTTTTTATATGGGCGATCGACCTTTTGTTACTCCACCAACCCATCTTGGTTTCTAAAGACCAGCCCATCATCGAAAGAATCAATCAGCACAGTGCTGTCGGTCTTGATGTTTCCGGCCAATAGTTCTTTTGACAGTTTGTTGAGCACCTCTTTTTGAATGACACGTTTAACGGGCCTTGCGCCGTATTGAGGGTCATAACCCTTGTTGGCTAGGTAATTGATAGCTTCATCTGTTGCTTCAATGACAATGTTCTGTTTGGTCAACATTTTTTTCAACTGTTTCAACTGTAGTTGTACGATTTGAACGATATCTTTTTTGCTCAATGGTGTGAACATGATAATATCGTCGATCCGGTTCAGAAACTCGGGCCGTACTGATTTCCTCAACAGTTCCAAAACCCCGGTACGGGCCTCTTCGGCCGCTATCTCGATATTTTCGGTGTTCTCAAATTTCTCTTGTATGATATGACTACCGATGTTGCTGGTCATGATAATGATGGTGTTCTTGAAGTCGGCGACCCTCCCTTTATTGTCGGTCAACCTGCCTTCGTCCAATACCTGTAGTAAGACATTAAAGGTGTCAGGATGCGCTTTTTCGATCTCATCCAATAGTACAACAGAGTAGGGGCGACGGCGCACCGCTTCGGTAAGCTGGCCTCCTTCATCGTAGCCGACGTACCCCGGGGGTGCGCCAACTAACCTACTCACTGAATGGCTCTCTTGGTATTCGCTCATGTCTATTCGTGTCATTGCATTTTCGTCATCGAACAAATAGGCGGCCAGTGTTTTTGCCAGCTCTGTTTTACCAACACCGGTGGTGCCCAGAAACAGGAAGGAGCCTATGGGGCGTTTACTATCTTGTAGTCCGGCCCTACTTCTTCGAATGGCATCGGATACCGCTTCAATAGCTTCTTCTTGCCCAACAACCCTTTTATGCAGTACATCTTCTAGTTTCAATAGTTTTTCCCGCTCGCTCTGCAGCATTTTGGTAACGGGTACCCCCGTCCATTTGGCAACTACTTCAGCAATGTCCTCATTGGTGACTTCCTCTTTTATCAAGGTGCCCACTTCTTGTTGTTCTTGTAGTTCTACTTGAAGGGCTTCTAGTTTTTCTTGGGCTTCTTTGATTTTTCCGTAACGTAGCTCCGCCACTAATCCGTAATCACCATTTCGTTCGGCGCGTTCGGCCTCTTGTTTGTAGTTTTCAATATCATGTTTGGTTTTCTGAATACTGTCCACCACCGTTTTTTCGGATTCCCATTTGGCAAAAATTTCGTTCCGTTCTTCCTTTATATTAGCAAGTTCGGCATTCAACGATTTTAATTTTGCCTTGTCGTTCTCCCTTTTAATGGCCTCTATTTCAATTTCCATTTGCATGATCTTACGATCCAGCGCATCGAGTTCTTCTGGTTTTGAGTTTATCTCCATGCGCAATTTTGCTGCCGCCTCGTCCATAAGGTCAATGGCCTTGTCGGGTAAAAATCGATTGGCAATGTACCGTTGCGAAAGTTCTACGGCCGCAATTACCGCCTCATCTTTGATGCGTACTTTGTGGTGGGCCTCATATTTTTCTTTGATGCCCCTCAGAATTGAAATGGCACTTTCGGTATCGGGTTCGTTTACCACTACTTTTTGGAACCTGCGCTCCAATGCCTTGTCCTTTTCAAAATACTTTTGGTATTCATCTAAGGTAGTGGCACCAATGGCTCTCAATTCACCTCTTGCCAAGGCCGGTTTCAGAATGTTCGCAGCGTCCATGGCGCCTTGGCCTCCCCCCGCACCAACAAGGGTGTGGATCTCGTCGATAAAAAGAACAATGTTTCCGTCAGATGAGGTCACCTCCTTGATGACCGATTTTAACCGTTCTTCAAATTCACCCTTGTACTTGGCACCGGCTATCAAAGCACCTATATCCAAAGAATAAATGATTTTATTTTGAAGGTTTTCGGGAACATCACCTTGTACGATCCGATGTGCCAAACCTTCGGCTATTGCTGTTTTTCCCGTACCGGGTTCGCCCACCAATATGGGGTTGTTTTTGGTTCTTCGCGATAATATTTGAAGTATGCGCCGAATCTCCTCGTCCCTACCGATAACTGGATCTAATTTTCCCATATCGGCCATTTCATTTAGGTTTCTTGCGTATTTGTTCAACGAATTATAGGTTTCCTCCGCACTTTGTGAAGTTACCTTTGCCCCTTTTCGGAGTTCTTTGATGGCAGATTTCAGGTCTTTTTCAGTTGCCCCTTGGTCTTTCAATAGTTGTGAGATCTTACTTTTGGACATAAATACGGCAAGAAGCAAATGTTCGATGGAGACAAATTCATCTTCCATTTTTTTTGCTATAATACTCGCTTCGGTCAAACTTTT
This sequence comes from Bacteroidota bacterium, assembly GCA_024278565.1. Taxonomy (GTDB): domain Bacteria; phylum Bacteroidota; class Bacteroidia; order Flavobacteriales; family Flavobacteriaceae; genus Maribacter_C. Next base: position 3,134 of record JAJRSY010000324.1, on the reverse strand, counting down.
ATTGGCCTCTCTTGATAACATAATGTCGCCACCGGAAACCTTTGGGAAACTTTCAAGATCTTTTTCTAAAATTTGGTAAAGCAAGCTCTCATTTATATTGAGTTTCTTTAATATAAACGGTAGCACATTTTCATCGACCTCTGAGATGGCCTTGAAAATATGTTCATTTTCAATTTGCTGGTGACCCATTGCTTGGGCAAGCTGCTGCGCCTGCTGTATGGCTTCCTGTGATTTTATGGTGAAATTATTAAGGTTCATAACTGTATTTTTAGGGTATTCATTACTTTTGAGGAATAACGGTCAACAACCTTACCAATACAGAAGATAAGACAAAGTGTCGCTATGTCTCAATAATAACAGGACATTTCGGCAGGTGTAAGTACTGCAAAACGAAACGACTTACAGGTTGAATAAAAGGCTATGTTCTAAAATTAGACATTGGATATTAGACGTTAGGCCTTGGACATTTAGATTTTCAGTAAGTTGAGTGGATCTAAACTCCTAAACCCATTTTTATGTGAAAAGTTTAGAAGTTTGTAGTTTAGAAATTGATGGTCTGGACGTTTATGGGATGGCCACTCCTAAACTATGTCCGCCAATTAATATACTCATCACACATGAAAAATCGGATAATTTAGGACGGGTATTTTTGTTTCTAACAAGGCTAAATTTATAAGCATAGCCGTAGCTACGGTTAAAGATTTTAACGCAGTTAGGAGCAAAAAGACACTTACTTACCTGCCTGCCGGACAGGCAGGTAAAAATTCGGATTTTCATGTGTGGATGAGTATAGTAGAAAAACACTGTGCAAAACAGCTATAAATCCACCGGGCAGGCGGGTTAGAACATAACTAACAATAATAATTAGGGTGATATGGGAATATTCGATGGTTTCTTTGGAAAGAAAAACGGTGCAGAAAAAAAAGAAGGGAAAACCCTTCCTTGGATTTCCTTGACATCGTTGGATCAGCTAGATGGTATAGAAAAAAAATCGCATGATAGGCCCCAGGTTATTTTCAAGCATTCAACCACCTGTGGTATCAGTAGAACGGTACTGAATGGTTTTCGTAGTGGCTACACGCTTGACGAAGAACAGATCGACCTCTATTTTTTAGACCTGCATAGTCATCGAGAGGTGTCGAACGAGGTAGGTTTCAAGTTTCAGGTAATACACCAATCGCCACAGTTGTTGGTCATAAAAAATGGGGCAGTGGTGGCACATGATTCGCACGGGGCCATTTCAAGTATTGATTTGCAGAGCTTTGTGTAGGGGGTGAAAGAAGTTGCACAGTTTTTTAATGCATCCTTCTGAGGAAAAATCCCTTACCTTTAGGCGAAGACCTTAGTGTTTTGCCATACGAAAAACGAGATGCGTAAAGCGGTAGGGAAGTTGGCATGGCAGGCAGGTTCGCCCGACCAAGTCATTCGAGCGGGGGCGAACCCAAGCCCATCGGTCTTGGCCGATGGTAGTTTAAATGAATGGCGGTTACTTTGCTTTGTACTGATTTAGGTGAATTGTTGATTTGTATTTGATGAACAGGAGATTAAAATTATTGACTTGACCCTTAATTTAATGCCCAGCAGTTTGTATTTTTACGCCTCATTTAATACGCTACTTACATATGCAACGTGACCATCGAATTTTTGAACTTATAGCGGCCGAGGAAGAACGCCAGATCAACGGAATCGAGCTTATTGCCTCTGAGAACTTTACAAGTCCGCAGGTAATGGAGGCCGCTGGATCGGTATTGACCAATAAATATGCCGAAGGCTACCCTGGAAAACGGTATTATGGCGGCTGTGAGGTTGTGGATGAAGTAGAGCAATTGGCCATTGACAGGGCAAAAGAACTGTTTGGGGCGGTATATGCCAACGTACAGCCCCATTCCGGGTCACAGGCAAATGCTTCGGTGTACCACGCCTGCCTTAAACCGGGTGATACTATATTGGGTTTCGATCTTTCGCATGGGGGGCATTTGACCCACGGATCTCCTGTTAATTTTTCAGGGAGATTGTACAGCCCTGTTTTCTATGGGGTGGAAGAGGAGTCGGGAGTATTGAACTATGATACCATTCAAGAGATCGCTACCAAAGAAAAACCAAAGATGATCATTGCCGGTGCTTCGGCCTATTCAAGGGATATAGATTTCAAACGATTTCGAAAAATCGCCGATAGCGTTGGAGCTTTGTTGTTGGCAGATATTTCGCACCCAGCGGGTTTGATTGCCAAGGGAATTTTAAACGACCCCATTCCACATTGTCATATTGTGACCACTACGACCCATAAGACGCTGAGGGGGCCAAGGGGCGGACTTATTTTAATGGGGGAAGACTTTGAAAACCCGTTCGGAATTAAACTCAAAAATGGTAAACTGCGAAAAATGTCGGCCTTATTGAATTTGGCCGTTTTTCCCGGAAATCAGGGTGGACCGCTTGAGCATATCATCGCCGCCAAGGCGATTGCATTTGGAGAGGCCCTGACCGATGACTTTTTGAATTATATGTTACAGGTAAAGAAAAATGCGGCGGCCATGGCGGCGGCCTTCGTCGCAAAGGACTATCATATTATCTCTGGGGGCACTGATAACCACATGATGTTGATCGATCTTAGAAATAAGAACATTACGGGCAAAGAGGCCGAGAATGTTTTGGTCAAGGCAGATATTACGGCAAATAAGAATATGGTGCCCTTTGATGATAAATCACCCTTTGTAACCTCTGGTATCAGATTCGGTACCGCCGCAATTACCACTAGGGGATTGAAAGAAAATGATATGTCGACCATTGTTGATTTTGTCGATGACGTATTGATGAATTGTGAAGATGAAAAGACCATAGCTCAGGTACGTACAAAAGTAAATGAGCTGATGAAGGGCAGGGCATTGTTCAATGCCTGATTCTTAATGGTATAATAGAGTGTGTTTGCTAATTTATCGGTAAATAGTCTAGATTCTGTGGTTGATTCCCAGGGCAAATTCGTTTTTTTTTTTTTTTTGGTTCTACCACTATTTGTGTGGGTAAGATTCTATTTTTAGTTATAAATAATCTTAAAAAACAACATGAAAATGATATAATGAATCAATGATTGAATAAAAAAACATGTAATGTGTTGATATGCAAATAATTATAGCTGT
>JAJRSY010000323.1 GCA_024278565.1 Bacteroidota bacterium | reverse complement strand
TTCAGGTAGGCGATCCATTTCTCCCCTGTGAACTCCCTGTCCGCCACAAGGCATTCTATACATTCCCTACCGAATGGGCCGCACAAAACGCTCGATCAAGTCTATCCGCTCTTGGCTATTGGAGTTTCCCCTTTTGTCCAGCATGGTGAAGAGCAACGGAAAGGCTACCCATTGGTATACCCCCCCCCAGCATAAAGATATTGATGTCCGTTTGCCCGAACTTCCAATTGGTACGGTCGATCGTCAGCTTTACCTTTTCCCGCTGCGGCAATAGGGCGAAGACCGGCCTTGCGATCAGGTCCCTGTCCAGGGCATAGCCCGAGATGAAACGCTGGATGCGCCTGAGCGAGGAACCGGAACAGGCCGTATAAGGCATTGGCCAGTTTGTCAAAGGTGACGGTCTGCACTTTGCACAGCGAGCAAATGAACAGGGATATGGGCTTGACCCTTGCCAAGTTCACCTTTCCCCTGAAATGTGTGTTGAGAACTGCGTTCAATTCATTATTTTTAAGGCAGGCATTGGTTTTCTCCATTAGAAAAATAGGTCGAATTACTCTTCTAAGTTACTGAAAGTCATCAATGTTTTATTTTAATATTTTAACATATAACTAATTGATTTTAAATGGATTGTATTTTTGTCATGTACTAAAATAAAATCTACAATAACTGAAATTCAGATAGTTTGATGGGTGGTTCTTCGAAGAGTTTTCAAAGCAGGAAGTTTGTTAGCCTGTTCAAGCCTGCGCAGTTCAAGATACCGCTCCCAATCACTCAATGCGTTGAGGTAGCACACGGTAATACCTTTTATTCCGTCCAAAACACCAAGTCGTACGATGTAGTTGTACAGAAACCTGAAAGTGGGCTTGAAAAGGAGAAGGACAAAGTTAAAACGCTTGTTCTTTTGAATAGCCTCTTTGGCCTTTAGCCTGCCATAGCACAGCATTTTTTCCTTGTAATTATTGAAGTTCCTGTAACAATAATGCGTGAGCTTGCTATCCAATATGCCAGTACTGCCATCGACCACAAGGGTTTCATGTACAATACGTTTTTCAGAAAACCTGACTTTACTTTTTCTGAAAAGCCGGTAATTTTTATCGGTCTGCCAACCGCTGAAACGCAACCTTTTTTGTTGGAACATAAATTTTCTACGAAACCAGTAGGCCACATGCTCTTTTGATCCATTGACGGTATCTAAAATTTCGTGTTTCAACGCTGGGGTAACGACCTCATCGGCATCTACAAAAACCACCCAATCGTTGTTGGCCTGTGCCAATGTAAATGCTTTTTGTGCCGTATAGTTTTTAAACGGGTGTTGAATAAGTCTCACCTTAGGCTGTGATAATAAATATTCATAAGTACCATCGGTACTGTATGAATCTACCACAATAATCTCATCGGCAAATCCAACTGATTTCAGACAGTTTTCAATGTACCCGATTTCGTTGAAGGTAATTATTAAGGCAGATATTTTTTCTCTTTTAAGACCCATAACAATGATTACGCAGGCTATTTGTGTTGAAGTGGTCTGGTACTAAAACTAAAAAAAAAGGAAAAAAATTATATTTTCTATATTAAATTCCTACAAAATCACACGGCGACACCGTATTCCCTAAGAGCATCGTTCAATGAGGTCTTTTTATTGGTACTTTCTTTCCTCGTGCCGATTATCAAGGCGCAGGGTACTTGAAAATCACCTGCGGTAAACGTCTTGGTGTAACTCCCTGGTATAACAACTGATCGGGCAGAAACCCTACCTTTTGTTATAACAGGCTCATTGCCAGTGACATCGATTATCTTGGTTGAGGCCGTAAGTACTACATTGGCGCCCAGTACAGCCTCCTTTTCAACCCGTACACCTTCCACCACGATACACCTAGATCCTATAAAAGCATTGTCCTCTATAATGACCGGTGCTGCCTGTAAGGGTTCCAGTACCCCACCAATTCCTACGCCCCCACTCAGGTGTACGTTTTTACCAATCTGTGCGCAACTGCCTACGGTCGCCCAAGTGTCTACCATTGTGCCCTCGTCAACATAGGCCCCAATATTCACATAGCTGGGCATTAAAATAGTTCCTTTTGAGATATAGGCACCGTGACGAGCCACGGCATGGGGCACCACTCGAATGCCTTTTTCAGCATAGCCTTTTTTTAAAGGAATTTTATCATGGTATTCAAAAATGCCCGCCTCCAAGGTTTCCATTTTTTGTATGGGAAAGTAAAGTACAACGCCCTTTTTTACCCATTCATTAATCTGCCACCCATCAGAAATTGGTTCGGCACAACGAAGTTCGCCGGCATCTAACAAATCGATGACCTTTCGAATGGCATCTTGTGTTGACTGTTCTTTTAATAGCTCGCGATTTTCCCAGGCGTTTTCGATGGTATTTCTTAAATCGGTCATTTTTGTCTCTTTATTTTTGACAAATATAAGTTGTGGGGTATGAAATCAACTGCCAATTTTATACTTATAACAAATTATCGTTTATTTTTGCTAAAAATCTAAAATTGGCGCGGATTATTGCTTTGGACTATGGAAAAAAAAGAACAGGTATAGCGGTAACCGATGAGTTGCAACTGATTGCCTCGGGTCTTACTACTGTGCCTACCCATGAACTGCTTGAATTTTTGAAGAAGTTCGTGGCTGAGGAAAGGGTAGAATTGTTCATTGTGGGTGAGCCAAGGCAGATGAACAATACCCCTTCAGAAGTAGCGGTTTTTATCGCACCGTTTTTGAATCGGTTAAAAAAAGTATTTCCTGAAATACCCATTAAAAGGCAAGATGAGCGTTTCACTTCAAAAATGGCATTTCAAACGATGATCGATAGTGGTCTCAAGAAAAAACAACGTAGAAATAAGGCTTTAATCGATGAGATTAGTGCAACCATTATTCTTCAAGCGTATTTAAATAGAAAATAAATGATACTACCCATTGTTGCTTATGGTGACCCGGTTTTAAGAAAGGTAGGGGAAGATTTGGCAACAGACTACCCTGATTTAAATGAACTGATATCGAATATGTGGGAAACCATGTACCAAGCTAGTGGTGTTGGGCTTGCGGCACCCCAGATCGGTCGACCGATACGCTTGTTCATCATTGATACTACTCCATTTTCAGATGATAAAGATTTGTCAACAAAAGAGCAAAAGGCACTGAAGGGGTTCAAAAAAGTC
>JAJRSY010000322.1 GCA_024278565.1 Bacteroidota bacterium | reverse complement strand
GTCAAAGAAAGGAAGATTAATTGAGCGTTTCAAACCACAAACGAAACCTTTCTATGTGAAAAATTCAGCAGGACTTGAAAGTGGAGAAAAGTATTTTGACTCTCTAAACAATCATAAAACAAGCAAACAAAATGAAATAGTAATTAAACGCCTTGATGTTATTTTAAAAAAAGGTAATTATAAAAAAGCACAACCTGAATTAGTGAAATTAGGTCTTTCAACAAATAAACGAAACTATAATGTTTTAAAACCAGATGAGCAAAGTTCTACAATAATGACTATTGCAGATGATTACATCCATTACAACTCACCTAGAGCATTAACAGTAAGGGAAATGGCACGTTTGCAATCATTTGATGACTCTTTTGTTTTTCAAGGAAAACGTTCAACTGGAGGTAATAACAGAAAAACTGAAGTGCCACAATATACACTAGTAGGAAATGCTATACCACCTTTGTTGGCAAGAGCAGTAGCAAGTGAAATTTTAAAAAACATCAAGTGAGAAAACTTACAGAGGCAGAACAAAATAAGATAAAACTACTAACGAAAAACCAAGTTTCTCTCACATTAATTGAACCAACTGAAACTGGACTTAAAAAATCCATAATGGATGCAACAGGTTCGGTTAGGAGTTTTTTGAAAAGTGAAAACATTCACGATTATGAGCAACAAGCACAAGGTCCGAATTACAAGATTTTAATCCCAACTATAATTCATACTGGATTTAAAACAATTAAATCACAAGCATCTTTGTATCGTCCAGTTACTAAAAACGGAGACCCAAGAATTTGGTTTTACAAAATGACAAAAATTGCAAATGCAAACGACATAATTGCAATCGCATATTTTGATGATAGTTTTCAGGTTTTCAATCTTACCCAATTAGACATTGAATCTTTAATAAACTCTTCAATTCAAAATCCATTACAAGATTTAATCAAAGAGATTAATAATACAGAAAGTGAAGTAGCATTTGAACTTTTAGGAATGTTAAGAAAAATAGCGAGTGCTGGACCAATACCATCAATGGTTGATGCAGATACTTCTGTTGGACGAACACTAGAAACTGCACTTGGAATTGATATAAATTCTTCTAAAAAACCTGATTACAAAGGAATTGAGTTAAAATCATTTAGAAAAAGTCGAACTAATAGAAAAAATCTATTTGCTCAAGTTCCTGATTGGAGTTTAAGCAAGTTTAAAAGTTCCGCAGAAATTCTGAATAATTTTGGATACGAACGTGAAGAGGATTTTAAGTTGTATTGCACAGTTTCTGCAATTACAAGAAATTCACAAGGCCTAAATCTTAAAATTGATAATGACATAAAACAATTGATTGAAAATTCTGATAAGCCAGAGATTGAAGATTTTGTTGCCTGGACTTTGGACAAACTTCACAATCGATTAAGAGAAAAACACAAAGAAACATTTTGGGTTGAAGCCGAAAGTACGAGAATAAATGACCGAGAACATTTTCAATATAAATTAGTTGAGCACACGAAAAAACCAATAACTTCTCAATTCGATTTACTAATTGACCAAGGGATTATTACGCTTGACCATTTGATAAAGCGAAACTCGAAAGGTAAGGTTGTGGAAAAAGGACCGTTATTTAAAATTAAACCGAAAGGAATTGAACTTCTTTTTCCACCAAGTGAAAGTTATAGTTTAATATAATCGGAATTGCCAACGCAAGGTTCAAGCACATTTATTTTTTGCAAACGCTAAAAAACCAACGCAATAAATAATAAAAGAGCAAATTCAAGAACCCCTACGCAACAACCTAATATATGATCTACACAACAACGATTAAGCGTTCTAATTACCGATTCCATTTTAATATACCGATCCCTTTTCCTATTTTGCAATAACCTAACAGAAACTTAGTATGCAAAACATAACCCGTCTTTTCGATTTTCCGTATTACCAATTGGAAAAATTCAATCTCAAAAAAGCGTTTGTAACAAAATATGATGGTAAATGGGTGGCGACCTCGACCCAAGAATACATTGACAAGACCAATGCCATCAGTCGTGGACTGTTACGCCTCGGGATCAAACCCAATGATAAAATTGCGGTGATTTCGATGTCAAGCCGAACCGAATGGAACATTATGGATATTGGCATTCTACAATTGGGTGCCCAGAACGTACCAATTTACCCCACAATATCGCAAGATGATTATGAATATGTTCTAAAACATTCAGAAGCAACATATTGCTTTGTTTCGTGCAGTGAGGTACTTGAAAAGGTCAATGCCATAAAAAACAATGTACCCCTACTAAAGGAAGTGTATTCTTTTGACACTATACCAAATTGCAAAAACTGGCAGGAAGTGCTTGAACTTGGTGCCGACACCAGCAATCAAAATGAGGTGGAAAAGCTCAAAGACCAGGTGAAACCCGATGATCTTGCAACTTTGATATACACTTCTGGCACTACAGGCAGGCCAAAAGGGGTGATGTTGTCACATACCAATGTGGTGAGCAACGCAATCGCAAGTTCAAAACGTTTTGCCACCAATGCCGATGGCGAGACCAGGTCACTTAGCTTTTTGCCCGTTTGCCATATCTACGAACGTATGATGATGTACCTGTACCAATATCTTGGCGTTACCATTTATTTTGCGGAATCAATGGAAAAAATAGGTGATAATTTAAAGGAGGTGAAACCACATGTCATGACAACCGTGCCCCGCCTGTTGGAAAAGGTATATGACAAAATAATAACCAAGGGCTCAGAACTTACCGGAATCAAAAAGAAACTGTTCTTTTGGGCCGTGGATATTGGACTCAAATACGAACCCTACGGACAAAACGGGTGGTGGTACGAACAAAAATTGGCCTTGGCCCGCAAACTTATCTTCAGCAAGTGGAAAGCCGGCCTAGGGGGCAACCTCTCGCACATATCAAGTGGGGCCGCAGCACTACAGCATAGATTGGCGCGCATCTTCAATGCCGCGGAAATACATGTCATGGAAGGCTACGGCCTTACAGAGACCTCACCGGTCATTTCTGTCAACGATATGCGCAACAGAGGTTTTAAAATAGGTACGGTAGGAAAGCTTTTAGATGGGGTAGAGGTGAAGATAGCGGATGACGGTGAAATTCTCTGCAAAGGTCCCAATATAATGTTGGGCTATTACAAAGAACCGGAAAAAAGTGCAGAGGCACTTAAAAACGGGTACTTTCATACAGGTGATATAGGCGAGATCGATGCAGATGGTTTTTTAAGGATAACAGACCGCAAAAAAGAAATGTTCAAGACCTCGGGAGGCAAATACGTTGCCCCCCAAATTTTAGAGAACAGGTTCAAACAATCACGCTTCATAGAACAGATCATGGTTGTTGGGGAAGGTGAAAAAATGCCAGCTGCACTGATTCAACCAGATTTTGAATTTTTGTTCGATTGGGCCAAAAAGAACAATATTGTTCTGGGCGAAAATGCCGACATCGTTCAAAATGAAAAAGTATTGGCAAAATACCAAGAAGAGGTGGATACGGCCAACGAGAATTTCGCCAAATGGGAAAAAGTAAAACAGTTTCGCCTCACCCCTGATGTATGGGGCATTAATGAAGGCCACTTAACACCCACCATGAAATTGCGCAGAAAGATCATCAAAGAAAAATACCTTGGCCTGTACAATGATATTTACCAACATTGACAAGCATCTTGAACAGGGCATCGAAATAGAAGAGGGAAACCGGGTACATTCAAAAACCATGACAGAAGAAAATTTTAAGACAAAACAACCGAACAACTTCAAAAAAGAGCAAACTTACTGCTATTAACATGGCGGGCAACAAAAGACACTAGCGTCAAGTCAAGTGTACCGTGTCGGATAAGCCGCAGGTATTTTTATGCAACCTGCAAGGTCTTTTCCGCAACCTGCAAGGTCTTTTTCCGCAACCTGCAAGGTCTTTTCCCGCAACCTGCAAGGTCTTTTCCCGCAACCTGCAAGGTCTTTTTCCGACCTTGTAGGTTTGAATCGTAGAATAGCTTGTAGCTATTGTTACAAATTTTAACGCGGTTAGTGGCAAAAAGAACAAAGCTTGGTTGCGCTAAAATACGCTTGACTTGGCACTAGACCATAGAAGTACTGATTTTGAGTAAGTTGATAAGCCTGCTGGCAGGTTTTAAATCCTAAACCATACCCGCGGTTTAATAACCCGTAAAAGGGAAGTTTCTCCTTTTTATAACCTGTAGATGGACTTAATCATATATTTTTCATCTAATTTACTATGCATGCATAATAAATTTCGCTATCTTTGGTAGCCAGTAAAAAGCCCCATGAAAGAAATCACCATAGACTACGCCCTACGTGCCACATGGCAAGCCGTAGCTCGAATGTACAATGAAGAAGCGAAAGACTTTGGATCGACCATGGCGGTAGGTTTTGCTTTGCTCAGTATTGACCCAAAAAAAGGAACTCCATCAACGGCCTTGGGACCAAAAATGGGCATGGAAGCCACTAGCCTTTCCAGAATATTAAAGAGTATGGAGGAGAAAGGGTTAATTGAACGCAAACCCAACCCCAATGATGGCAGGGGTGTTTTGATTTACTTGACCGGTTTCGGTTTGGAGAAAAGAGGGGATTCCAAAGAAGCGGTTCTTCACTTCAACGAATCGATCAGAGCAAATATATCAGAAGATAAACTCGATTGTTTTTTTGAAGTGATCGACACCATAAATAAGCTCATCGAAGAGAAAAAAATATATAGTACGAATACAACAACTAATTAATACAGCTCTATTTAAATGAACAAGCATATTAAGAAAGTAGCCGTAATAGGTTCGGGAATTATGGGAAGCGGTATAGCCTGTCATTTTGCCAATATCGGGGTCGAAGTATTGCTCTTGGATATTGTTCCGCGAGAACTGAACGATAAAGAAAAGGCCAAAGGCCTGACCCTAAAAGACAAAGTGGTACGCAACCGATTGGTGAACGATTCGCTTACAGCGTCCTTAAAATCAAAGCCCTCCCCTATTTACCACCAAAAGTTTGCTAGTAGGATAGTTACAGGCAACCTCGAAGATGATATTTCTAAAATAGCCAAAGTAGATTGGATCATTGAAGTGGTAGTAGAACGATTGGATATCAAAAAGATCGTTTTCGAAAATATCGAAAAACACAGAACGCCAGGTACGTTAATTACCTCAAACACTTCCGGTATTCCGATCAGTTTTATGAGCGAAGGCAGAAGTGATGATTTTCAAAAACATTTCTGTGGCACCCACTTCTTTAACCCTGCCCGTTACTTAAAGTTGTTTGAAATCATTCCAGGGCCGAAAACCTCGCCCGAGGTGTTGGATTTCTTAAACGGATATGGCGAACAGTTTTTGGGAAAAACCTCGGTAGTCGCCAAAGACACTCCCGCATTTATTGGTAATCGCGTCGGCATTTTCAGCATTCAGAGTCTGTTCCATACGGTAAAGAACCTCAATATGACCATTGAAGAAGTCGATAAACTGACCGGTCCGGTTATCGGGCGGCCAAAATCAGCTACCTTCAGAACTGTTGATGTGGTTGGTTTGGATACCTTGGTTCATGTTGCAACGGGAATTTATGAGAACTGTCCCGACGATGAAAAGCACGACCTTTTCAAGCTGCCCGATTTCATCAATACCATGATGGAAAACAAATGGTTGGGTAGTAAAACAGGACAAGGTTTTTACAAGAAAACAAAGAACAAAGAAGGCAAAACGGAAATTTTGACCTTGGATCTAGATACGATGGGCTATCGTTCTAAAAAGAGCGCCAAATTCGCCACCTTGGAATTGACCAAGACCATTGACAAGGTAATTGACCGTTTTAAGGTTTTAGTGGGCGGTAAAGACAAAGCCGGCGAATTCTACAGAAAGAGTTTTGCGGCTCTGTTTGCATACGTATCGCACCGTATTCCAGAAATTTCGGATGAGCTGTACAAAATCGATGATGCCATGAAAGCAGGTTTTGGTTGGGAGCACGGCCCTTTCCAAATCTGGGATGCCATCGGTATCGAAAAAGGATTGGAGATCATGAAAGCCGAAGGACAGGAAGCTGCCCCTTGGGTAAGCGAAATGTTAGCTTCTGGAATGAAATCATTCTATTCGGTAAAAGAGGGTGCTTCTTACTTTTATGACATCCCTAAGAACCTGCCTGCCGGACAGGCAGGATCTGCAGAAAAAATACCCGGGCAAGATGCCTTTATCATACTTGATAATATTCGTAAATCAAACGAGGTATTTAAAAACAGTGGCGTAGTCGTGGAAGATTTGGGCGATGGCATTTTGAACGTAGAGTTTCAGTCCAAAATGAATACCATCGGCGGCGATGTTCTTGCGGGCTTGAACAAGGCCATTGACCTTGCCGAAAAAGACTTTCAAGGCTTGGTGATTGGCAATCAAGCTGCTAATTTCTCGGTCGGTGCAAACATCGGTATGATTTTTATGATGGCGGTCGAACAAGAATACGATGAGCTGAACATGGCCATAAAAATGTTCCAGGACACCATGATGCGTATGCGATATTCATCAATACCAACAATATCGGCACCACATGGTATGGCACTAGGTGGTGGTTGCGAATTATCGCTGCATGCCGATAAGGTAGTTGCAGCAGCAGAAACCTATATGGGCCTGGTCGAGTTTGGTGTTGGGGTGATACCCGGTGGTGGCGGTTCAAAAGAAATGGCCATGAGAGCTTCCGATACCTTTAAGAAAGGTGATGTTGAACTGAACACCCTGCAAGAGTATTTCCTGACCATAGGTATGGCGAAAGTATCGACCTCGGCCTATGAAGCTTTTGATATGGGACTTTTACAAAAGGGAAAGGATCTGGTTATTGTCAACAAAGACCGACAGATAGCCACAGCAAAGGCACATGCCAAACTAATGGCGGAAGCAGGTTACACGCAACCGGTAAAACGCAAAGATGTAAAAGTATTGGGAAAACAAGCCTTGGGTATGTTCTTGGTAGGAACCGATGCCATGGAAGCAAGCAGGTACATCAGTGAACACGATCATAAGATCGCCAACAAATTGGCCTATGTTATGGCCGGTGGCGATTTGTCAGAACCCACTTTGGTCAGTGAACAATACCTATTGGATCTTGAAAGAGAGGCGTTTTTATCACTTTGTACCGAAAGAAAAACACTGGAACGTATTCAGCACATGCTAAAGACGGGGAAACCACTTCGTAATTAAAACGTTGGACAAAAAGAGAAAAGAAGAAGGACAGAAAGAGTAAAGAAGAAAGACAAAAAAAAGAAAGACTTAATGACCCACAATTTCAGGAAGCTTAAAATTTGGAAGGAGGGAATATCGGTTGTTGGAGATACTTATAAAATGACAAGAACATTTCCGAGTTTCGAAAAATATGGCATTACAAGTCAAATGAATAGGTGTGCAGTATCGATTCCTTCCAATATTGCAGAAGGAAGCAGCAAAAGTACGGACAAGCACTTTGGCAAATTCCTAGAAACCAGTCTAGGCTCTGCATTTGAGTGGGAGACCCAATTGATTGTTGCCTTTAACGAAGGCTATATCAAAGAGGGCACATTCAAAAATTTTGAGAACAAAATACAACAATTACAAAAGATGATATCACGGTTTCAAGGAGGTTTAGACAAATAGTCTTTTTGTCTTTGCTCTTTTTGTCTTTAATCCTAAAAATAAAAGCATGAACAAAACAGCATACATCGTAAAAGCATATAGAACCGCAGTCGGCAAAGCCCCAAAAGGAGTGTTCCGTTTTAAAAGAACAGATGAACTGGCAGCGGAAACCATCAAATACATGATGAAAGAACTGCCACAATTAGAGAAAACACGTATTGACGATGTAATAGTCGGCAATGCAATGCCCGAAGGGGCCCAAGGCCTGAACATGGCCCGTTTGATCTCATTGATGGGACTCGATATTATCGATGTTCCTGGGGTAACGGTCAATCGTTTTTGCTCCTCGGGAATCGAGACCATTGGTATTGCAACGGCAAAAATCCAGTCGGGTATGGCAGATTGTATCATTGCCGGCGGTGCCGAAAGTATGAGTTCGGTGCCCATGACCGGCAATAAGCCCGAACTTAACTATGACCTTGCCAAATCAGGGCACGAAGATTACTACTGGGGCATGGGCAATACCGCAGAAGCGGTCGCGAACGAATTTAAGGTGTCTCGTGAAGATCAAGATGAATTTGCCTACAACTCGCATATGAAAGCCTTGAAGGCGCAGGCTGAAGATCGTTTCCAAGACCAGATCGTTCCTATCGATATCGAGCAGATCTATGTTGACAAAAACGGAAAAAAAGCTACAAAAGAATATACCGTAACCAAAGACGAAGGCCCAAGAAAAGGAACTTCAAAAGAAGTACTTGCCAAACTTAGGGCCGTATTCGCCGCTGGCGGAAGCGTAACGGCCGGCAACTCTTCGCAAATGAGCGATGGTGCCGCTTTTGTTCTGGTCATGAGCGAAGAAATGGTAAAAGAACTGAACATTGAGCCCATTGCCCGTATGGTCAACTATGCAGCGGCAGGTGTAGAACCCCGAATTATGGGTATCGGCCCCGTAAAAGCAATTCCGAAGGCACTGAAACAAGCAGGTTTAAAACAAGCTGATATCGAACTGATAGAGCTGAACGAGGCCTTTGCGTCGCAATCGCTGGCGGTAATGCGAGAGCTTGACCTCAACCAAGAAATCGTAAACGTCAATGGAGGTGCCATTGCGCTCGGGCATCCGTTAGGCTGTACCGGGGCAAAGCTATCGGTACAATTGTTCGATGAAATGCGCAAACGCGATATGAAGGGCAAGTACGGTATGGTAACCATGTGCGTGGGTACAGGACAAGGGGCAGCGGGGATATATGAATTCCTTAGTTAGAACCAAGACGAAAGAGCCAAGAAACAATACCAAACAAAAAATGGGAAGAAATAAGTTACTGAATATTGAATAATTATTTATAAACTAAAAAACACCCCGAGTAAGAGTTCTCCCCTTGTGGGGGAGTTAGAGGGGGCTTTACTATGGAAACAAACAAAGAATTATTACGTGGCGGACAGTTTCTCGTAAAAGAAACTAACTGCGAAGACATTTTCACACCTGAAGATTTCAACGAAGAACAATTAATGATGAAAGAATCGATCATTGAATTTGTTGATCGCGAACTTTGGCCAAATAAAGCACGTTTTGAACAAAAAGATTATGCTTTAACTGAAGAGATAATGAAAAAAGCCGGAGAAATGGGCTTTTTAGGTGTTTCTGTACCTGAAGAATATGGGGGAATGGGCATGGGCTTTGTTTCTACCATGCTAACTTGTGATTATATTTCAGGAGCAACGGGTTCTTTTAGCACCGCCTTTGGTGCGCATACTGGTATAGGAACTATGCCAATTACACTATACGGCACTGAAGAACAAGAGAAAAAGTACGTGCCAAAACTGGCTTCTGGTGAGTGGATGGGTGCTTATTGCTTAACCGAACCAACAGCCGGTAGTGATGCAAACTCAGGAAAAACAAAAGCCGTTTTATCTGATGATGGAAAACACTATACTATTACAGGGAATAAAATGTGGATTTCTAATGCTGGCTTTTGTAATTTAATGATTGTGTTCGCACGTATTGAAGATGATAAAAACATTACAGGTTTTATTGTTGAGTATGACAAAAACAACCCTAACGGAATTACGATGGGTGAAGAAGAGCATAAATTAGGTATTCGTGCGTCTTCTACCCGTCAAGTATTCTACAGCAATACTAAAGTACCCGTAGAAAATATGTTGTCTACACGAGCTAACGGATTTAAAATTGCAATGAATGCTTTAAACGTTGGTCGTATCAAATTAGCTGCCGCCTGTCTAGATGCCCAACGTAGAGTTATTACAGAGTCAGTCAAATACGCAAATGAGCGGGTACAGTTTAAAACTCCAATTATTAAATTTGGTGCAATTCGCCAAAAAATCGCAGAAATAGCAACCAATTGCTGGGTTGGCGAATCTGCCAGTTATAGGGCTGCAAAAAACATAGAAGATAGGATCACTTTACGTCAAAATAACGGAAAAGATACACACCAAGAAGCAGAATTAAAAGGAGTTGAAGAATATGCCATTGAATGTTCTATTTTAAAAGTTGCCGTTTCAGAATACACACAAAAATGTACAGATGAAGGTATCCAAGTTTTTGGAGGCATGGGCTTTTCTGAAGAAACACCGATAGAATCTGCCTGGCGTGATGCCCGTATCGCCCGTATCTACGAAGGCACTAATGAAATTAATAGAATGTTAAGTATTGGTATGCTTATTAAAAAAGCAATGAAAGGTCATGTAGATCTATTGGGCCCTGCAAAAGCAGTTGCAGCTGAATTGATTGGCATCCCCTCTTTTGACCAGCCAGATTATTCACTATTGTTTTCAGAAGAAAAGCAAATCATTAAAAATCTTAAAAAATTATTTTTAATGGTTGCCGGTGCAGTATTGCAAAAATATGGTGAAAAAATTGACGAACATCAGCAACTAATGTTAGCTTCATCTGATATATTAATACAAATCTACATGGCTGAATCTGCAATTTTACGCGCCGAAAAATTAGCTAAAAAAAATGGAGAAGATGCCGTGAAAGAGCAAATTGCTATGGCTAAATTATACTTATTCCAAGCCATTGACATTATTGAAACCGCAGGTAAACATTCTATTATTTCTTTTGCTGAAGGAGATGAACAACGCATGATGCTTATGGGATTAAAACGGTATATAAAATACACCAACATGCCAAATATCATTGAATTAAGAAATATCATTGCAGATAAAGTAGCGGCCGACAATCGGTATGCTTTTTAACTAAGAGACTGTTTTTGATATGAGATAGAAGAGAGAACCGTTCACCATTTGGTGGACGGTTTTTTATTTGTAAACCAAGTGATAAGAGTATACATTTATTGAATGAACAAAGAACTACTAATAGCGGTCTATTCGTCAGAGAACTTTAGAAAACGAGGCCATCGACTTATTGATCAACTGGCTGATCATTTAGATCGATCCATCAATGAAAAATCAGCCAAGGTCATCGACTGGAACCCTCCGGAAAACGAGTATGAATACTGGAAATACTTTCTGAAAAATGGCAAGGAAGCCAACCTGTTTCCTGAAATTCTAAAGCGTACCGTACATGTCCACCACCCAAAGTACATGGGGCATCAGGTCGCACCAACAGCACCCATTACCGCATTGTCAGGTATGATCAGTTCACTGATGAACAACGGAATGGCAGTATATGAAATGGGCATGGCACCATCGGCCATAGAGCGGGTAGTCACCGAAATACTCTGCGAAAAAGTGGGCTACACAACCAATTCCAGAGGTTTTTTGACCTCAGGGGGTACCTTGGCCAACCTTACCGCATTGCTCTCGGCACGCAAGGCAAAACTAAAGGATGATATATGGAACAATGGCCACAACGATGCCTTGGGGATCATGGTCAGTGAAGAGGCTCATTATTGTGTGGCCCGAGCGGCAAAAATAATGGGACTGGGCGAACAGGGCATTATCAAGGTTCCCGTAACCAAAAACTTCGCAATGAACACTTCCCTTTTGGAGGAACAAATGGAAAAAGCCACCAAAAAAGGGATCAATGTGTTCGCGATTGTAGGAAGCGCACCGTCAACGGCAACGGGCATCTATGATGATCTTGAAGCTATTTCCCATTTTAGCAAAAAACACGACCTCTGGTTTCATGTAGATGGCGCCCATGGGGGAGCTGCCATTTTCTCCCCGAAATACAGGTATACGGTCAAAGGAATCGAGAAAGCGGACTCAGTAGTCATCGACGGTCATAAAATGATGATGATGCCAACGATCACTACTGCCCTACTCTTTAAAGATGGAAACAATTCACACGCGACTTTTAACCAAAAAGCAGATTATCTGTTGGAACGATCTGATGGTGAAGATTGGTACAACTTGGCAAAACGTACTTTTGAATGCACCAAAACCATGATGGGCATTCATTGGTTCACCATGCTAAAAACCTACGGAGAAGGTGTTTTCGACGAATACGTGACCACACTTTATGATCTAGGGCATCAATTTGAGGAAATAATCAAAAATGACCCACAGTTCGAACTGGCCGTTAAGCCCATGTCGAACATTGTTTGTTTTAGATATATAGATACCAGCATGAGCACATCTTCATTAAACAAAATCAACTTGAAAATCAGAAAACTACTCTTGGAGGAAGGTGAATTCTATATTGTGCAGACCAAACTAAGGGGGAGATATTATTTACGTACGACCGTTATGAATCCGTTTACGACTGTTGAACATCTTATGCAGTTGTTAGTGAAAGCAAAGAGCATAGGTCAAGGTTGTGTGTTCTAAAACGGTCTTATTATAAAAAATATGGTCGATTGAATTTCATTGTTGATCTACCGCATAGTTTCCAAAACCTTCTCTTCGCTCTCCTGTTTTGAAAAGTTGATAGCACATTCTATCAAGGCCAGATGCGAATAGGTCTGAGGAAAATTTCCCAATAGTCTTTTTGTCTTAAAATCAATATCTTCACTAAAAAGACCTAAATGGTTACTGTATTATCCAATTCCTTATCGATTGCTTTTACGGTCTGCGCGAATTTGGGGTCTTTGGCTAAGTTTTCCGGATTAAAACGAAATATTGAGTTTTTAAAATAGATCCATATTGTTTATTCAAGTTGAATTTCTTACAATCAGAGAAGTTGGCAATTCAATGGTTTTATATTTAAAAGGTTGTTTTTTTCTAATTTTAGCCATCTCTACAAATAATCGTTTAAATGCTTTTTTACCCATTAGATATCCTGGTTGGCCTATGGTTGTTAATGATGGTGTAATTGCAGATGACATAAGCCAATCGCTAAATCCAATTACAGAAATTTGCTCTGGTATTTTAATTTTTAATTCATTTAATTTTGCTATCGCGCCTATTGCCACCAAATCACTTACAGCAAATAAACCATCAACTCTTTTTTGTGTATTGATAAGCTCTTGAGTAAAATTATATCCTTCCTCAAAAGTAACCTCATTACAAGTATATACTAATGATGGATCATATTTTATGTCATATGTTTCCAGTGCTTTTTTATATCCTAAAAACCGATCTATTGAGTTCAAAGGCAACAAAGGACCTCTAAAATGAGCAATATGTTTACATCCTGATCTTATAAGATGTTCTGTAGCAATAAATGCGGCTTTTCTATCGTCAATTATTACCTTAGAACAGTTGATTAATTTTGCCGTCTTATCAAACAAAACCAACGGAATATCTCTATCTAATACATTATTAATATGTTTATAATCTACTGTGTCATTTGACAAAGACATTAATACACCATCAACCCGTTTACTTACCAATAGGCCTAACTGTTTTTTTTCTAATTGATAAGATTCATTTGATTGCAAAATAATAACCAAATATCCTTTTTTTTCAGCTTGTGCTATAATTCCTTTAATAACATTAGAGAAAAAATGATGAACTACTTCAGGTATAATCAAGCCAATGGTTTTTGATTCCCTAGTCCTAAAATTAACCGCAAAACTGTTTGGTTTATAATTTAACGTTTCTGCCAGTTCTTTAACGCGCTTTTTTGTTTTTGCACTAACATCAGGGTAATCTTTAAGTGCCTTAGAAACGGTAGCCACTGAAATTTCTAAAATTTCAGCTATATGTTTTAATGTAACTTCTCTCATATTGATTTAAAATTACTTAGATTCAATTACTAGTGCAAGTATTTGAAGGGGGGGGAGGTTCCCCACAGGGAAAATTTCCCGGGAAATTCAAATATTTGCTTTATGAGATACAAACAAATGAACTTTGAACAAAGGTACACGATCGAGTGTACGCCCCGACAGGGGCACAAAAAGAAATAGGTCGCCGAGGCCATGGGAGTCCGCGTACCTACCCTGTATCGGGAGCTAAAGTGCAATTCGCCCCCTCGGGGGATACCGTGCCAAGTATGCCGGGATGTTGGTCGATGGGCGCAAAAAGGAGGGCCACCCCAAGAAACGTTTTGCCCCCGGGATGCGAAAACCTGCCCGTCCGGCCAGGCGGATATGTAAGGGATAAACTGGAAAACCACCAATGCCCCCCTACCTGCATTTGCGGAACTCCTCAAAGAAGTACAAAAAACGCTACGGCAAGAAGGACGGGTGAGTTAATAAATTATAACCTGAGTAGTTACGAACAATGTACGATATTATTAATTTACGAAAACGTTTTCGGCAAAATCGAAAACGTTTTCGATATAGAAATTTAAATTTAATCTATAGTAAAAGTGTACATTTCGATATTATTTTTTTAACTCAAAATATAATTAAACAATTTGTACAATGAAAAATCTAACTAGATTAAAAACCATTTTTTCTTTAATCTTCTTTTTTACTTTAAGCGCTTCAATTTTAGCTCAATCAAGTATTAAGGGTATCGTTAAAGACTCATACGGAGCATTACCCGGCGTAAATATTATTCTTAAAGAGACTGATAAAGGAGCAGTTACCGATTTTGACGGCAACTATGAAATTTCTAATATAAATGATGGTACTTATATTTTAAGCGCATCATTTATAGGATACAAGGGTTTTTCTAAAGAAGTAATTGTTAGCGGAAGTGATATTACAGTAAATATAACTATGGGAGAAGACGTAGAAGCATTAGACGGCATTATTATTACCGGTGTTATCAACCCTAGATCAAAAATTGAATCTAGTGTTTCTGTAACCTCATTGCAGCCCGAAAAAATCATGCAATCTGCACCTAGATCAACTGCTGAGATCTTTAGAACAATACCCGGTATTCGCTCAGAATCATCAGGTGGTGAAGGAAATGCAAATATTGCCGTGCGTGGTGTTCCAATTTCTTCAGGAGGTTCTAAATATGTACAACTGCAAGAAGATGGGCTACCAGTGCTTCTCTACGGAGACATTTCCTTTGCAACATCGGATATTTTTATGAGGTTTGACGCCAATGTAGCAAGAATCGAAGCGATTAGGGGTGGTTCTGCCTCTACGCTTTCGTCAAATGCACCTGGAGGCATCATCAATATTATCAGTAAAACGGGAAAAAGGGAAAGTGGTTCAATAAGTACTACGTTTGGTCTCGATTATGAGTCATTTAGAACGGATTTTGATTATGGCGGTCCTATTGGGGATAATTTGTATTTTCATATAGGCGGTTTTTACAGAGCAGGTGAAGGTGTTAGAAATACAGGGTTTACCGCAAATAACGGTGGGCAAATAAAATTTAACCTTACCAAAGAATTCGAAAAAGGCTACATAAGGTTGTATACCAAGTTTTTAAACGATAGAGCTGCAGCATATATGCCAATGCCCATCAAAGTAACAGGTACAAACAGCAATCCTGATTGGAGCAATGCTCCTAATTTTGATGCTACCCAAGGTGCATTGCAAACACCTTTTTTATCACAAAACGTTGGCTTAGGTCCTGATGGAGAGTTAAGGCGTTCCAATATAGCTGACGGTATGAACCCAAATTCAAAATCAATTGGTGCTGAAATCTTATTTGACCTAGAAGGTGGTTGGAAAATAAAAAACAACGGCCGATTTACTATTAACAATGGGCGGTTTTTAGCTCCATTTCCTGCACAAGTTGCAACCGCTACAGAAATTGCCGATTCTTTTGGGGCAGGGTCAACGTTAGCTTATGCTAATGATGGTGGTGCTGTAAACGGCAATAGTTTAGTGTCAAGAATACACATGTTCGATACAGAATTGAACAACTTCAATAATTTCATGAACGATTTTAGAATTTCTAAACGTTTTGAGGCCGTTGATGTAACTGTAGGGTATTTTAAATCAACACAGAACATTTCAATGTCATGGTTATGGAATTCATACCTACAGGAAGTGTCTGATGACAATGCCCGTTTGATCAATGTCACTAATGATTTAGGAGAGCCTTTAAGCGAAAATGGATTATATGCTTACGGGGTGCCATTTTGGGGAAATTGCTGTCAAAGAAATTACGACACACAATATAATGTTTCTGCACCTTATATGAATATATCAATTGAAGCCTCAGATAAATTTACTGTTGATGCAGGTTTGCGTTATGACAGAGGCAAAGTCGATGGGTCTTTTGCAGGGGCAGTACAAACTGTTTTTGACATCAATAACGATGGACAAATATCAGTGCCCGAAAGTAATGTTTCCGCTATTGACAATGCAAATGCAACTCCAGTTGATTATGACTATGATTATATATCCTATACTTTAGGTCTTAATTATAAATTTGTGGATAATCAATCGGTTTTTGGGCGCTATAGTCGAGGTGCTTCAGCTAAAGCAGATAGAATCCTTTTCTCTGATTTAAATTATTTAGATGGAGATAGAATCAATGCAAAAGATTTTATCGATCAGGCAGAATTGGGATATAAAAGAAGATTCGATAACGGAGCATTGTATGTTACCGCATTTTATGCAGAAACAACAGAAGAAGGAGGTTTTGAAGCAACTTCAAATTCAATCATTGAAAATGACTATAGTTCTTTAGGGGTTGAATTAGAAGGGTCTCTCAGGTTTAATAATTTTGATTTAAGAGGTGCTATAACCTACACAAATGCTGAGATCGCTTCTGGCGATAATGATGGGAATACCGCTAGAAGGCAACCTGATTTCATTTATAACATTATTCCTGCATACAGTTTTGGAACAGACCTGAAAAATAACATAGGATTGAGTTTTATTGGACAAACAAAAGCATTTGCTCAAGATAACAATGAACTTGTAATGCCCGGTTTTGTAATGTTCAATGCCTTTGTAAATGTTGGTATTACCGAAGGATTAGCAATAAATTTAGCTGCAAATAACCTTTTTGATTCTTTGGGCATTACTGAATCAGAAGAAGGAAGTATTACTGAAGGTGCAACAAATATCGTTAGAGCAAGACCATTGCCCGGAAGATCAATTTCTTTGACTGTTTCATATGGTTTTTAAGTTTCATTTATATTTGATTAGCCCATCCCCCGAAAATTATATGCTAGAACTTGTAAAGCACCAATTTTATTGATGTTTCCATAGATTTTAAAATCGGAAGACTTTTTTGAAACGTCCAAAAACATTAAGTCACTTATAATCAAGGTTTTAATGACTGTAATTTTGTTCGATAACTGTAAATTTTGAAAAAAACGGGGGATGCCTAAATAAAAACCCACCCTCTTAGAAGGTGGCTTTTAAGGCTACTCCCATAGGGGGGCGGTGATGGTAAATGGATATTAAAATTAGAACACCGTGGGGGAAAAAATAGAGAACAAATACCAATATTCCCCTCTTGAGAGGGGTTTGGAGTGTGTTTTACAAAAAAAAACATTTATTCTCTATTTTTTTAAAAACGGCTGAACAGTTACAAGTTTTTGTGGTATTTGTTAAATTATAAAAAAATACATAGACAATCAATTGATAAACAGTGATTTAAAAAATTATAAAACCCAATTTAAGCAGACTGATCAGTCATCAATGACCTTTAAAAAACCTCGATTAAGTTTTTGGCAAATTTGGAATATGAATTTCGGTTTTTTCGGAATTCAATTCAGTTTTGGTTTGCAACAAAGCAACATGAGCGCAATCTATAAGTATTTAGGTGCAAGTGAACATGAAATTCCTATGCTTTGGTTAGCTGGCCCTGTAACAGGACTTATAGTGCAACCTATTATTGGTGCCATTAGTGATGGCACATGGTCTCCAAAATTCGGACGCAGAAAACCTTTCTTTTTAATTGGTGCCGTTTTGGCAAGTTTGGCTTTAATATTTATGCCGCATTCTCAAACTATATGGATGGCAGCAAGTTTATTATGGATTCTAGATGCTGGTAATAATATAGCTATGGAACCCTATAGAGCTTTCGTTTCTGACAAGTTAGTTGAAGAACAGCATTCGGTCGGTTTTTTAATGCAAAGTTTTTTTACAGGTTTAGGTACTACCATAGCAAACTTTACACCTGCAATATTAGTGTCTCTAGGCTTTTTAGCACTTACTGATAAAATGGAAAATGGTATTCCGGCAGCAACCTATTGGGCGTTTTTTATAGGCGCATTTGCATCAATAGGAACCATACTTTACTCCGTATTAACTACTAAAGAATATCCACCTACAGAAGAAGAACTTAAAAAATTAAAAGAAGAAAAAACAAAAGGGAATATTTATTCAAGAACATTAAATGATATTATTGCAGCAATCAAAACAATGCCGCTCACTATGAGACAATTAATACCTGTCAAATTTTTTACATGGTATGCCATGTTCTGTTATTGGCAATATTTAACTTCAACATTATCGATATCTTTGTTTGGCACTTTAGATCCAAATTCAGAAGGATATACCAAAGCACAAATTTTAACAGGACAAGTAAACGGAACGTATAATATTGTATGTTTTATGGTTGCGTTTGCATTGATTCCATTAGCAAGAAAAATTGGAGCTAAAGGGGTTCATTTTGTCTCCTTACTATTAGGAGGAATTGGATTGTTGTCAATTCCGTTTTTAAATAATACAGATATTTTATTCAGCTTCCCCAATCCTTTTTCTAATGGAGATGTCGTAATATCTTCAATTTACCTTTTCTCCTTTGGTTTAGGTATCGCTTGGGCTTCAATGCTGGCAATGCCATATCAACTTTTAGCAGGGTCTATCCCCAAAGAAAAAACAGGTGTATATATGGGTATTTTTAATATGTTTATTGTAATACCAATGATCATACAAATTTTTTCAATGCAATATTTTGTATATGATCTACTTGGAGAAAATCCAGTAAATGTACTTCGACTAGCAGGTGTATTCTTGATACTTGCAGGCATTTTCACCTTATTTATTACCTCCAAACAAAAAAGTTCAATTTAAAATTAATGGTTAGCACTACAAATTACATAAAGGCAAAAGAACTCCTATTAAAAGCAAGTACAGATCAAGGTTTTTTAGCAAGTGCAAACGACATTGCCAATTATAACAGAGTGTGGGCAAGAGATGGGGTTATTTGTGGTCTGGCAGCTTTATTAGATGGTGATGAAGCATTAATAAATACTTTTAAAAACACCTTACTTACACTCGCAAAAAATCAACATGAACTAGGAAACATTCCGTCTAATATATTTTTTAATGAAAATAATACCCAAGTAAGTTTTGGCGGATTGGCTGGAAGAGTTGACACTATCTCTTGGTTTATTATAGGTGTGTGTAATTATACTTTTATAACAAAAGACAAAAGTTTATTAACTGAATTAAAACCGAATATAGAAAAAGGGCTGCTATTACTAGAAGCATGGGAATTTAACAGAAATGATCTAATATATGTCCCAAGATCAGGTAATTGGGCTGACGAATATATCACTGAAGGACATATTCTTTACGATCAATTATTACGACTTTGGGCATTACGCTCTTATGTTCATTTTAATACGTCAAAAAAAATAACCGATAAAATAAATACTATAACCGATAAAATAAACAATAATTATAGAAAATCTGATAAAAATACACGGCCATACCATCCAAAAGCATTTAAAAATTTAAAAGACCATGATTATTGGGTTGCTTCAATTAACCCGTCAGGGTATCAAACTATGTTTGATGGATTTGCAAATTCATTGGCATTATTTTTAGAAATAGGTGATTCTTATTTTGGGAAAAGAGCAGTAAATTATTCCGAACAATTGAGGCAAAGTTTATCTTTAAAATTATTGCCTGCCTTTTGGAAGCCTATAGAAAAAGACAATTCTGATTGGGAATTACTAATAAATAACTGTAAATACGAATTTAGAAATTATCCATACGAATTCCATAATGGAGGAACATGGCAAATAGTAAATGCTTTTTATGGTATAGGGGTACATAATACTGATAAAACAATATCTATAGAAGTTCTAGAACACATCAAGGTTTTGAACAGCGAAGAAAATTTTTCGTTTTTTGAAAATTTCAATTCAGAAACTGGCAAACCAAATGGCGTGAAATTTTGTGCTTGGAGCGCTGCAGGAGAAATATTATTAACTCAATACCTTAAAGGGAAAAAATTATTAAATTAAATTTGAAAAAAGATATAGACATAGTATGTGTTGGTGAAGTGTTAATTGACTTTATTGGAAATCAATTAAATAATAATATCAATCAAACCAGTAACTACCAAAGACACTTAGGAGGCTCTCCATCTAATGTGGCAATGAATATGGTTCAATTAGGGCTTAAAACAATATTGGTTGCAACCGTTGGCAATGATGGTTTCGGAAATTATTTAATCGATAGACTAAATACAGCTAAAATTGATACACAGCATATTAATAAATTAAAAAATATACCAACCAGTAATATCATTATTTCCAGATCTTCAAAAACTCCTGAATTCATTGCTTATAGAGGAGCTGACTACCAAATCAGGGAAAATCAGATTCCTAATATTCTTTTAAAAAGATCAAAAATTTTTCATACTTCCTGCTTTGCTTTAAGTAAAAACCCTGCACAAAAAACCATTCTTTCAAAAGCACAAAAAGCTATTGATTATAATTGTAAATTAAGTATTGATATAAACTATTCGAACCAAATATGGCCAAATAGAGCAAAAGCCATAGAAATTATTAAACATTTTTGTCAATTTAATCCGTTAGTAAAAATTAGTATGGATGATGTTTATAGGCTTTTTGGTGAAAATTTCACTTCTCAACAGGTATTTGAATTTTTCCATGAACAAAATGTAGACATAATTTGCCTCACTTTAGGCAGCAAAGGGGTAAAGTTATCTCAAAAAAATAAAAAAAACATTTCATTACCAGCTGTGAAAATCGATAAAGTAATTGATGTTACCGGGGCAGGTGATGCATTTTGGGCAGGTTTTTTATTTGCTTATCTTAACAAATTTTCATTCCAAAAATGCTTAGAAACCGCACTAAAACTAGCTGCTTTAAAACTTCAAAATGTAGGTCGCCTTTCTGACAATATTGATAGCATAGCATACAAGATAATGACCAAATAGAAATAATGTCTGAAGCTCTTCACTGTTTTGAAAGTTCGGTTTCAGGGATTTGTGGTTATATTCAAATGAAAGCAGGTTGAAAAGAACTAGTTAAAAGTGTCAGAACTCAAACAATACTTAAAGTATCTGACGAATACATTGAAGAAGCTGTTTTGAGTTGGTCTGAAGAAGAAAAATATATGGCTTTACCTAAATACACTAAGTAGTATCAATGCTCAAATTCGCCAAAAACTACTTGAAGATGGTGAATTCTATATTGTTCAGACAAAACTGAGAGGAAAACAGTTTCTTAGGGTCACCATAATGAATCCGTTTACCACCAAAGAACATTTAAAACAATTATTGAAAAAAATAAAGAAGTTAGCAGTTGAAATGTCAAACACCTTCATTCTAAAATCAAAATAGCCTAAACATTATGTTTTCTTTTAGTGAACCAAGATAGAAGAATTATAAAGATTAGTCCCGAATCGATTCTAAAACCTTTTCTTCACTTTCCTTTTGCGAAAAGTTAATGGCACATTCTATCAAGGCCAGATGCGAATAGGCCTGAGGAAAATTTCCCAATAGTCTTTTAGTCTTAAAATCAATATCTTCACTAAAAAGACCTAAATGGTTACTATAACCCAATAATTTATCAAAATACTGTTTTGATTTTTTCACTTCACCTATTTTATACAGGCTGTTTATAAACCAAAATGTACAGATGGTAAATGAGGACGATGGCAGGCCAAAATCATCTTCGTTCTTGTACCTGTACAATAGTCCGTCGTTGTTCAGTTCCTTGTCGATAGCCTTTACGGTCTGTACGAATCTGGGGGCTTTGGCATCGATGAATCCGTAAGTTTCCATCAAGAGCACCGAAGCATCCAAAAATTCAGAACCATACGATTGGGTAAATGCACCTACTTTCGAATTCCATGCATGCT
The DNA here is from genome assembly GCA_024278565.1 of Bacteroidota bacterium. GTDB lineage: Bacteria > Bacteroidota > Bacteroidia > Flavobacteriales > Flavobacteriaceae > Maribacter_C. The sequence continues at coordinate 4,352 of JAJRSY010000322.1, read as the reverse complement.
GATGGATATCTTGTTCGATCTCTTGGGCCAGCAGTGTCCATTTTTCCAATTTTCTTGTTTTATGCAATATACGGGCTACTTTTAGGGCTCTATCGATTGCCACCCAGCACAGTACTTTTGAAAATGTAAAATGTTGATCTTCCCCCCTAAATTCCCAGATGCCCTTATCTGCCTCTTTCCAATGCTTGGCCACGATCCATACAACACCTTTCGTGATTCCCCATAGCTCTTCCCCGTTTTCAATGTCATTGCTGTGCTTTACCAATTGTTGACAGATAACATCCATCAAAATTCCGTAAATGTCATTTTGTTTTTGTTTATAGGCCGCATTACCAATACGCACGGGTTTTGAGCCTTTATAACCGCTCAAATGGGTCAAGGTCTTCTCGGTCAACGTCTTTTCTTTATTGACACCGTACATGATCTGCAGCTTCTCATCTTTATCGGGCATAAGATCAACTATAAACTGCATATACCTGCTGGCCACGTTCTTGTGCCCCAGCTCACCCAGTACCTTAACGACCATTGAAGCATCACGGATCCAACAAAACCTATAATCCCAATTTCGTACCTCGCCAATGGTTTCGGGCAATGAGGTGGTGGGTGCTGCCAGAACAGCCCCGGTTTTATCATAGCTCAACAGTTTCAAGGTAATGGCACTACGGCTAATTTGGGCGTTGTACACCTTATAATTGGGGGTTTTGGCACTCCAATTCAACCAGTACACCTTGGTTCGCTCCAACTCGGTGTACATTTTTCGGGTAGTGGGCCGAAATAACTTTTCGTTGTATCCCAATAAAAAATAACCGTCTTTTGCCAACTCTAGTTCACGGCCTTCCACTACCGCTTTCTTGTTAAAGGAAGTATATAAAAAGAAGGTGTCGAACTTCTCGCCATGGGTCAAGCTGACCACAAAATTTTTCTTGACATGTGTTTCGGTTTTCCCCACAGCATACTCCAACTTCGGATCGTACAAGACCTTGAACTTTGGTTTTCCCGAAATATGTTTTAGGTAGCGAACCACTTCGGGAGGTGAATTATAGCCCCCTTCAACTTTATGGTAGCGCGGCATAAAATCACGGATTTCAAATGCATTTTCACCATCGGTAAAATGCGTGATCAAAACCGCTGTATACTTCTTGTAGCGCTGTTTGATCGTATACCCACCATCTACCAAAATCTCAAAACTACCCCCTATCTTAGTATCCAACAGTTTTGCGAAAATCGATGAGGAATCAAATTCCGGCAAACAGCACCAGTCCAACGAGCCCGTTTTTGAAATCAATGCCGCACTCCTACAATTCCCAATAATACCATAGTCCAAATTATCCATAAACTAAATTCTCTTCTAAAACTCTTGTGTTAATTGTTTTTATCCCTGTTTTTGCCGAAATTTAGAAAAATAAAACCAAAACTGGTCAAATACCTTCATTTTATGGGAAAAACTATCATAATCTCAAACAGGTTACCTGTTCAATTGCAGATCAGCAATGGAACGATAACCGCTATACCCAGTGTCGGTGGTTTGGCAACGGGCATGAAATCGGTTCATTCAGGCGGTGATAGCCTTTGGATCGGTTGGAGCGGATTGACCGATGAGGACATCCCTGACGAGCTTGCCCCAAAAATAGACCAGGCCCTAGCAGAGCACGGATCTTCTAAAGTAGGACTCACGGCAGAAGAGGTAGATGGGTTTTATTATGGTTTTAGCAACCGAACCATCTGGCCTTTGTTCCATTATTTTTTGGAATATGCTGAATTTGAACTAAACAGTTGGAACACCTACAAAGCGGTAAACCAAAAGTTTGCGGATGCCATATTAAAAGAGGCGGATGACGATGATACCATCTGGATACATGATTACCAATTAATGTTGGTACCCCAAATGGTGAAAGAGAAAAAACCCGATTTGTCGATTGGTTTCTTTCTGCACATTCCCTTCCCCTCTTTTGAGATTTTTAGGACCCTACCCTGGCGTGAAGAGGTTTTGTTGGGTCTGTTGGGTGCCGATCTGATAGGTTTTCACATCTACGACTACGAACGCCATTTTCTCAGTTCGGTCAGAAGGTTACTGGGCCTTGAAGTGAGTTTCAATGATATTTATATCAACGACAGGGTGGTAAAGGTAGATTCCTTTCCCATGGGTATTGATTATAAAAAATTCAATGGGGCAGCCAAGAAAAACAAAGAGAATAAGGTCGAACAGCAATCTGAACTGTTACAAAGGCTCAACAAGCATAAAGAGTCAGATCCTGAAGCCCGGTTCATTTTATCCATCGACCGGTTGGATTATTCAAAAGGCATAGCCAAACGCCTGAATGCCTTTGAATATTTTTTAAATAAATATCCTCAATACAAAGAAAAAGTACGTTTGATTATTTTGGCGGTTCCCTCACGGTCGAACGTACCCCAGTACCAATTGCTGAAAAAAGAGATCGATGAATTGGTGGGGCGCATTAACGGTGAACTTTCAACGGTAAGCTGGACCCCTATTTGGTATTTTTACAGGTCCATGCCCTTTGAAAACCTGATCGATCTGTACACCTCGTGCGATATCGCCTGGCTTATGCCCATAAGGGATGGTATGAACCTAGTGGCCAAGGAGTACATTGCCTCGCGAATCGACAAAACGGGAGTGCTTATTTTAAGTGAAATGGCGGGGTCGGCCAATGAAATGAACGAATCGCTTTTGATCAACCCTAATAATTTTGAGCAGATAGCAGATGCTCTTTTCCAGGCGATCAACATGCCGATCGAAGAACAACAAGAGCGAAATTCGCACCTGCAGCGGCGGTTGCAACGCTATAATGTTGAAAAATGGGCGAACAGCTTTATGAATTCGCTGAATGCCCAAAAAGACCGTGATGCAGAAAATATATCCAAACAATTGACCGAGCACCGGTTGGTTTCTATTCTATCGGACTACTACAAAGCAAAAAAAAGAATATTGTTCCTCGATTATGATGGTACGCTTGCCGACTTTCATGCAGATCCCCAAAAAGCCGGGCCCGACAAAGAACTTTACCACCTTTTGGACGATATCAGTGCCCAAAAAAACACAGAACTGTATTTGGTCAGTGGGAGGGACAAGGATACGTTCATCAAATGGTTTTTGCCAAAAAAATACAATATGATCGTTGAGCATGGGGTATGGATCTCGCAAAACGGCGAAAATTTCAGAATGCTCGAAAATGTAAAAAACAACTGGATGGAGAAAATCAGACCGGTACTCGAATCTTTTGTCGACCGTACCCCAGGTAGTTTTATCGAAGAAAAAAACTATTCCCTAGCTTGGCATTACCGAAAAACGGATCCCGATTTCGGCAACCTTAGGGCCACTGAACTGAACACCGTACTGACCAGTTTGATCGCCAATGACGACCTTAGTGTGCTCAACGGTAACAAGGTCATGGAAATCAAAAGCAGTAATGTGAACAAAGGCCGTGCGACCGTTCGTGTTTTGGGTGAGTATGATTACGATTTTGTTTTTGCCATTGGCGATGACTGGACCGATGAATTTATGTTTCAAGAGCTTCCTAAAAGTAGCGTGACCGTAAAAGTGGGCAGACAAAAAACCGCCGCAAAATATTATGTGGAGAACACCCAAAAAGTGAGGGCGCTTTTGAAGCGATTTACAGATTGAGTTTTTTATAACATCCGTACCGTTTATGTTACAATTTATAAAAAGCAACAGTCACCGCCTTTACCAGTCAAAAAAGAAATGTTGCCATCTATTTTCAAATCAGAACAAACTAATTTAGACCATGATAAAAACCCTTGCCCTGTTACTGGTTAATTTCATGGTCAATGCCCAAACCGACCCCCGTTTGTACGACATTATAGAAAGCGTATCGGCTGAACGCATTCAAAAAGACATCACCACCTTGGCCAATTTTGGTACGCGCCATACCTTGAGCGATACCATTTCCAAAACCCGTGGAATAGGTGCGGCACGAAGATGGATCAAAAGCGAATTCGAAAAAACCGCTGCTTCCTGTAATAGTTGTCTTAATGTTTTCTACCAAAAGAACCTGATAAAAAAAGGCGATAACGATCGTATAACCAAAGACGTTTGGGTGGTCAACGTTGTGGCCGTTCAAAAAGGCACAAAACACCCCAATCGCTATATTATTATGAGCGGCGATATTGATTCACGCGTCAGCGACCCTAACAATTTCACTTCAGATTCTCCTGGTGCCAATGACAATGCCAGTGGTATGGCAGGTACGCTAGTATCATGTCAAAATAATAATGAAACATTATATTTGTAGGTAATTTGTATATTTGCGTAAACTTCAATATGTCATGTTAAAAAAAATACATCTCACAAATAATGAGTACGATTATTTATT
>JAJRSY010000321.1 GCA_024278565.1 Bacteroidota bacterium | reverse complement strand
GTGTGCCAACAAGAAGGTGTTTTGCTTCGGGTTGTATGACGAGATCGTGAACGGCCACTTTAGGTATTCCGGTTTCGAAGGCTTCCCAAGATTTTCCCTGGTTAAAAGAAGTATAAAGTCCGTTATCGGTTCCTACGAACAAAAGATTTTCATTTTCAGGGTCTTCCAATATAACGTTAATTGGCGATGCGGGAATGTTGCCCGAAATGCTTTGCCATGTTTTTCCATAATCTTCACTTGCAAATAGGTATGGGGAGAAATCATCGTTCCTGTATCCGTTTAAACTGATATATACCCGTTTTTTTGTGTGTTTTGATGCCACGACACGACTTACCCACAGACCTGCAAGATTTTCAGAACCTTGTAGGTCTATATTGTTGGAAACATCCGCCCAATTCCCTCCGCCATTTTGGGTAACATGAATCAAACCGTCATCGCTGCCCGTATAGATCAGTCCGAAGGCAAAGGGTGATTCGGAAATTGTGGTCAGGGTGCCAAACGCCACATTTCCCTTTTTTCCTCCCCTAGTCAAATCGGGCGAAATGGTTTCCCAATCGTCACCTTGGTTCATTGAGCGATGCAGTTTATTCCCTCCCAAATACAGAATATCCTGATTATGGGGCGAAAGTAATATGGGCGTTTGCCAATTGAACCTGTACGGGGGGTCACCTAGCTCGTGCTTGGGCTGAATATATTTTCGTTCTTTTTTCCCCTTATGTATTCTAAAGTAGTTGCCAAATTGATATCCCGTGTAGACGATATTATGGTTTCTGCTATCGATCTGTACTTGCATGCCATCGCCACTCATAATAGATTTCCAAGGGTATGATCCAGTCTGGTGCCATCGCTTGTTTTCTTTTGTATTGTGCGCCCCTGTCCAAACACCATTGTCTTGAAGGCCGCCGTACACGTGATAGGGTTCTTGGTTGTCTACATTTACCGAATAGAATTGACCTACCGACACATTGTTCAGCTTGATCCAGTTCGCCCCATCATCATAGGTGATATTGACACCCCCGTCGTTTCCGGTGATGAGGTGGCCTGATACCTTTGGGTTTATCCAGAGGGCATGGTGGTCTGCATGCACATTATCGCCATTGATCGACGTATAGGTTTTTCCACCGTCTTCAGACTTGATTATGGGCACACCGGCCAAATAAATTTTATCGATATCAGACGGATCAATATTTATCTGTCCAAAATAATAACCATAACTATAGAAAAGATCATCTATATATGTTTCGTTTTGTTTGTTCCATGTTTTTCCGCCATCATTGCTTCTGTAGACCTCTGCCCCTATTACGGGGGTGTCGAACAAGAGGGAATTGGCATTCTCTAGATACTTGAAAATATCGAGTGGCTTGATGGTGCCGCTGCGCATCATTTGTTTTATGTTCTCGGTCTTGTATTTTTCTTGAAAATTGTTGGTTTTTAGAAAATCGTTCAGCTGTTTGTCGGTCAGTTTCAGAAAATCGGCATCGGACATTGTTTTAAAACTGTCTTTGGTCAACTTGTCGGATTTCTTTTTTTTCTCTTCGGATTTTTCACGTCCAAATTGATTGTCGAGTACGGCGTAGACCATATTATCGTCAAAAATCGCAAGGCCTATTCGGCCAACACCATCTCCCGTAGGGAAGCCACTTTCCGGGGTAGAAACCTTGTTCCAGGTTGTGCCACCATCTATACTTTTGTAAATGCCCGATGCATTGCCGTTACCGGTAAAATTCCATGCCTTTCTATCTTTCTGCCATGATGCGGCGTACATGACATTAAAGTTATTGGGTGCAGTGGCCACATCGATAATACCCGCCCCATTATTGATAAAAAGCGTTTTTTGCCACGTCTTGCCACCATCAATGGTCTTAAAGACCCCACGCTCCTCATTGGGCGAGTATAAATGGCCCGTTACCCCAATAACCACTTCATTGGGGTTTGCAGGGTTGATAACAATACGCCCTATATGGTGCGAATCGGCCAGGCCCATATTCTGCCATGTCTTTCCTTTATCGGTAGATTTTAAAATGCCGATTCCTGCGTACGAGGAGCGTGAAGCGTTGTTTTCTCCGGTACCTACCCAAATAGTTCCCGATTGCCAATCTACCGCAATATCACCTACATTTTGCGTCGCGGAAGTATCTAAAACCGGAGTGAACGAAGTGCCGTTGTTATTGGTATACCACAAGCCGCCCGAGGCGTAGCCCACATAAAATTCAATCGGGTTGTTGGGGTTTACATCAATATCGACCACACGGCCGCTCATTATTGTTGGGCCGATATTTTTTAAGGGAATGTTCTTCACCAACGAACTGGGTTCCATTAGTTTTTTTTGTTGAACTTCGGTTTCTGATTTTTGAGAATCAGAAGATGGAATTTGCGCACGGCAAAAAGTGAAACAAAAGAAAAGTGTTATTGGTAAAAAAAGCTTCATCTGTGTGTTTTTGATTGCGTCGGGGGGTGTGAAAAAAAATTCTGCGAACCGACCGCATTTGTCATCCGAAAGTTAGTGAAACTTCGTTAATAATGCGAATCAAGAGTTGACTACCTATTGGGTTTGGCTAAGGGCAGGCAGGCAGGCCTGCCGAACAGGCAGGGCTATTTTTCAACCCTTGATTCGCATTAATAACCAATTTTGATTTATAGTCTGTAAAGTAGGGCGTAAATTATTAGGATGATATTTTAAGCGACCAGAGGCCCTGTATTGATAAGTATTCTATTCTAAAATTGTATTTCTGATTATTTTTTTGTTAATTTATTGATATATAACCAACTAAATAAATATAAAATGGAAGAGTATTTACCGTTGATCATTCAATTGGTTACAGGTGCCGTAGGGGGCAATGTAGCTGGAAAATTATTTAAGAACCTGTCTTTAGGCACGGTTGGAAATACTATTGCCGGCCTTTTAGGAGGTGGTATTGGAGGCAAGGTTTTAGGAATGCTCGGCTTGGGTGCCGGAGCCGCTGCAGGCGTTGATGCCACTGCGGCAGCAGATGCCGTAGTGATTGGCGGAATGGATATGTCAAGTATACTTGGCAGCGTTGCAGGCGGTGGCGTTGGTGGGGGTATTATCATGTCGATTATAGGTGTCGTTAAAAACATGATGTCAAAATAAATAACAACCAACTTTGAAGTGAAGAAGAGGCCAAGTAATGGGTCTCTTTTTTTGTCCCAACCCTAGCCCTCTCCAGAGGGGAGGGGACTTTGAGAATTTGGAGGTCAATGAATCCTTGTGTTTCTTGGATGGCCATTCAAGGGATTTGCGTTACAATCAATAATTTTTATAGTTCTCAAAGAGTATCTCCCTCCGAAGGAGGGATTAAGGGAGGACATTGTAGGGAGGGTACTTTTCTATCAAGGACTTAGAGGCCTGAACCCTTGTATTTCTAGAATGATTCGTCAAGAGAATCGTGTTGCAATGCATGGTGTTTATAGTTCTAGAATAACATCTCCCTCCTTCGGAGGGATTAAGGGAGGACTTTATGGGGGAGGAGACCTTGCGCTCCTTTTCCGTCGAGAACTCAGAGGTAAATGATGCCAAGTGTTTCTAGAATGATTATTCAATAGAATCGTATTGTAATGCATGACTTTTATATTTTGTTGGCAACTGCTTTTTGATTCATTTTTCTAATCCAATATGCGATAATGAACCCACCGATAATACCAGGGATGAACCAACCATAGAAACTTGGAAATAATTCATTCACAACTACGAATGCTGTTGTTGCAGAAATGTAGCCTCCTAACATTTTCCCTAAATGTAGTTTCAACCAACTTTTTCTTAACTGTTCAGAATTTCTATATAGAATCAAATCTCGAACAGAAAATGTTATTCCAATGATTGCAAAGACGATAAGAACGATATTTATACTTTCAGTTAGGAATATTGGTAACATAATCATTAAAATTCCAGTTGTAATCATAATTTTTGAAATCCATTTGTCGGTTTTTAAATTGGGGTTTTTTCTTTTAAAATTCAATGCTCTGTAACCTGTCAAAACAAAATATAGGCTAAAGGTTCCAACTGCAAATAAAAATGGACTTTCGTATTTTGGCAAAACAGCAACTACCATTGCTGTTATTCCAGAAATTAACATTGAATAGAAAAACATTAGACCAGATTTCTTATGAATCGTTTTTCCCTTTTTAGCGATTATTGATATTAAACCAGACAAAAGAGCAATTCCCCCAAATCCAGCGTGAGTATAAATCAAAACTTTAATAACTTGTTCCATTTAGTTCTTATCTATTCAAAGATTACATTCTTAACTCAATTATTTAAGTTTTAGATTCCGGATTGTTGTATTTCAAGGATGAGTTGTCTAAATAGTTGCCAACGGAGGGATTAAGGGAGGACTTTTCCGTATTTTTGAACAAAGCAAAACCATCAAATGAAATACGAACAAATAAGCAATAAGCTCTTCGTCAAAAACCGTAAAAAGTTCATGGCTCGCATGAAGCCCCAGAGCCTTGCAGTTTTTAATTCGAACGATATATACCCAATCAGCGCTGATAGTACGATGCCTTTTGAACAACATCGCGATATTTTTTATCTGAGCGGGGCAGATCAAGAGGAGACTATTCTAATACTGTTTCCCGACGCAACCAATAAAAAATACCGAGAAGTTTTATTCGTTCGTGAGACCAATGAACATATTGCCGTTTGGGAAGGTGAGAAACTGACCAAGGAAAAGGCAGCTGAAGTTTCTGGTATTAAGAACATATATTGGTTATCAGATTTTGACAAGGTATTTTTTGATCTAATGACCGAGGCCGATACCATATATTTCAACACCAACGAACATTACCGTCAATCTGTAGAAACCCAGACCCGTGAAGATCGGTTTATAGCCGATTGCAAACAAAAATTTACAGCACATCAAGTTGCCAAGAGCAATCCTATACTTCAACAAATACGGGGCGTGAAAGAACCTGAGGAAATCGAGTTGATGCAGAAGGCCTGTGACATCACCGAAAAAGGATTTCGGCGCTTGTTGGGTTTTATAAGACCAGGTGTTTGGGAATATGAGATCGAAGCAGAGCTGTTGCACGAGTTTGTGCG
>JAJRSY010000320.1 GCA_024278565.1 Bacteroidota bacterium | reverse complement strand
TTTTATGTCTATCTACAACACTTCCCCTTTGGCCTAGAGGCCATAGACGCCTGTGCAACACAATTTGAAGGTGCTTACCGTAAAGAAATCTGGATTCTAAATGTTGAAAACAGCATCACCCCACATGAACCGGTTAGTGGGCCAGAACCATTATTAATAGATGAGTATCCTAGTGACAACTTGATTTCAACGGATAAAATCGCCCAAGACCCAAATAACGCACTGAATGACACGGCCATTGAAACAACATTGCCAAAAGAAACCCCAAACAAAAACAGGCTGATTCAAAAAGCCGATCAGTATTTTGACAATATGTGGTATGCCGAGGCCGCAGATCTATACGAAAAAATCTTGTCAAAGAACAATGACAACCACACCCTTGACATCATTCAAAAGACCGCTGATGCACACTACTTCAATACAGACATGGAAAAAGCATACGGATGGTACAACATTCTGTACGATAACTATGGAGAGGAAATGTCAGCGGACAATGTATTCAAATATGCCCATTCGTTAAAAGGAACGGGGAAATACAAAAGATCGAAACGCCTGATGCGCCTGTATAACCAGAAAATGAAAAACGGTGAAATTGCCGACATCAATGACGATGTAGACAGCAACCCCACGCCAAATGAAGTGGCATTGGACAAAATTTTAAGTTCAGAGCGCAATTTCGAGATTAAAAACATGGCCATTAATACTGAATATTCTGATTTTTCGCCCATGTTTCTTGATTCAAGCCAGATAGTTTTCGCTTCTGCCAAAGATTCTTCTTTTTTCAATACCAGAAAATATAAATGGAACAATCAACCCTTTCTAGATCTTTATGTGGCAAAAATAAATGAAGAGTCACAAGATTTAAAAGACGTAGTGAAGTTCTCTAAAAAGATAAACACCAAATACCATGAAGCATCGGTAACCTTTTCGCCAGACAACACAACCATGTATTTCACTAGAAACAACTATGGCAAAAAACTGAAACGGGATAAGGACGGCATCAACCATCTTAAAATATATGTGTCAAATAAAGTACGCAACGAATGGTCAAAAGCGGTTGAAGTTCCTTTTAACAGCAATGATTTTTCTACAGGGCATCCGGCTCTGAGCCCTGATGGCAAAAAACTGTACTTTGTTTCTGATCGGCCAGGGACTATGGGCGAGACCGATATTTTTGTGGTAGACGTGCTGGAGAACAATACCTTCTCTGAACCAAAGAACTTGGGTCCTAAAATTAACACAGAAAGAAGGGAAATGTTTCCTTTTATCAACGGCAAGAAACTGTATTTCTCTTCAGATGGGCATATAGGACTTGGGGGGCTAGATGTATACGAGGTTGCCTATGATGAAGAGAATGGTTTTAAAGAAGTTGTTAACGTCGGCCAACCCGTAAACAGCAATAAGGATGATTTCTCCTATATTATCAACGAAGAAACCCAAAAAGGGTTCTTTGCATCGAACAGGGCCGAAGGGAAAGGGGATGATGATATTTATTCTTTCAAAAGATTGGTGGTTGAGGAAATACCCGAAAATATAAACGCCATTGCAGGGGTTGTCACCGAACTCATTACGGGCGACCTAATGCCGCAAGCCCTTATAGAGCTATTGGATGAGAATGGTATTAAACTGAAAGAAATGGCGACAGCCGATGACGGTGTCTTTGTATTCGAGGATCTTGACGCTGATACAAAATATACCCTTAAAACTACTAACTTGGAGTATTTTGAAGACCAGCAAGAGGTGACTACTCTCAAAAATGATACTATAGATGTAAACATTGCCATGAAAAAGTTGCAAGAAATGATCGCAATAGAGAGTGGCATCAAGAAATTAAAGACCGAAATTATCTACTTTGATTTTGACAAATCGTACATAAGAAACGATGCCTCGCAAGAGCTTGATAAATTGGTAGAGGTAATGACAGAGTACCCTGATATGGTTATTAAAATCGAATCACATACAGATTCAAGAGGGGCTAGAGCCTATAACAAATACCTTTCGGATAAAAGAGCCACGTCAACTAGAGACTATATTATCTCTCAGGGCATTGCTCCCGAACGTATAGAGAGTGCTATAGGCTACGGCGAAGAACAGCTACTGAACAGTTGTGATGGAAGCCTAAGGTGTGCCGAAGAGGATCACTTCTTGAACAGGCGTTCTGAGTTTATCATTGTCAACATGTAAGCAACTATACCGACAAATAATCTTACAAAAGACCGTTGCCCTATAGGGTCGCGGTCTTTTTCATTGTACTGCTTTTAGACCAAAACAATACGGTTCAGTGTGCCAATTTATATAGAGGTTTCCAATCACCTCATTAGCGAAGTTATATTTCACAACATAAGAGGTTGGGTTCACAACAAATACAATCGATAAAATACCTAAATACCAGATTTTGAGTTATATAGGCAAGAATCACCGCTTAGAAACTATTATTATGAAATAAGTTGACAGAATTGGCGAATCTGCCGGCAGACAGGTTTATTTTTTCTTTTATCAAGGCAATATTTTCAAGCATAGCATCGCTACAGTTAAAAATATTAACGATGAAAAAAGGAAAAAGAAAGAGTCAAAACGGCAAGTTATTTCGTAATAGTCCCTTAACCCAAAACCTTAAACCCTATGAAAAATGTCCTGCTTATTAAAGAAATTTATTTGGAAGCCTTCAGAAATTTAGGCGCTGCATTTATAAAAAATTATTTTAAGGCCTTTTCTTGGTTCTGTTTTGTCAGTTTCTTGATTATGCTTTATGCATTCATTTTCAGAGTCGCTACCGGTTTTGCCTTTGAATAACGACAATTCACCAACCTAACTATTAAAACACCCTTTTGCGGGTGTTTTTTTATGCCTTATCTTCGAGAAGACTCTCCAAGAGTATTCACTATTTGAATTTAACTGTTTTCAAAATTGCTTCCAATTCGAACATGTAGTCTCTTTTATTGGTAGCTGGGGCAAAGGTAAAGCCCTCTAAAACCAGTTTTCTGTTGTTCTCTTTGTCATTGATGATATAAGTGATAAAAGGGCCTGCCATGGGGTAGTTCTTTATATCCCATATCCCTCTGACCTCAACCGCCTTTTTTCCTGCTATTTCCACAGGAAAAACCGAGGGTGAAAAGGCAGGTTCGGTACGCATATGGGTTACCCTACCGGGCACGTCGGTGCCCGGTATATACAAAGAACCTATAGAGTCTCGCATTCTAACAATATCTCGAACCAAAGTGGAATCTGTAGAAAAACTATTTTCGGGCATTTCATAAGCAATAATGTTCATGTTCCCCTTTTGTATCTCACGGCTCATCCAAACAAAATTATCCTCTTGCCTACCTACTTTATAAATTGAGGGCACATTAAGCGAAATATTGAATCTTTTCTCTAACACCCCTTCTTTATTGAGTGATTTCAAAAATCTTGTTTGTGCTTCTTTCAGCTCAACATTTTTAAAGGTCTCAATAATCTCTGAAACCTTGGTATCTATATTTTTAATGATCTCTTGGTTCGACTTCCCTTTTATTACGGCAACTCTTTGGGGGGTTGCGTACATATCTTTCTTTATGTGTGAACTATTTAATGTGTCTAGCTGAACATAGACAATAGATCGAGTGTTTCGTAAGGCTCCTGTAAATACTCTTGGGGGAACATGGCTTATGGTAAATAACGGTTCTTCCCATGTCAGGCCAACTGTAGTAGCGGCAAAATGTTCCCTGACCTTATCACCTACCTCGCCTTTCCAAAGTTCATTGTCCATGACCACGGTAACCGAATTAATGGCGCCTATAGACCCTGGTAGGTAGTTTTGTGGTTTGTCGTTACAAGAAATAATGCTGGTAAAAACAAGTAAAGATAAAAGTGTTCTAAGCTTTTTCATGTGTATTTATAATTACTGGATTCCTCTTGAGATGAAATACTACTTCAAGATGGGTTCACTATGAGCAATCACACAATTTCAATTTTGTGCCCGGCTTTAGGTTCTTACCACTAATACCGTTCCATTCTCGTAAATTTTCAACACTAACTCCAGGATATTTTCTAGAAATGATCCAAAGTGAGTCTCCACTTTTTACGGTATGTACCTTAGAGCCGCTCACAGTTACTTCACTGGATTTGTTTTTTGGGGTTTTCTTAGGCGAAGCCCCAACACCAGAACCTCTTGGGAATATCGTTAAACGCTGGCCTATTCGAAGGTTGTTGCTTCGTAGCCCGTTCCAATTTTTTATCTGACTGACCCCCACGCCATAACGTTCTGCTATCTTGCCCAGAAAATCACCGCTGCGAACCCTATAGCGTATCCTATTCTTTTCCGCTGCCTTTACCAAGGCGGGCAAGGGACTTTCTTTACTCTTCAGTTCTTTTTCAACATGGGCATAAATGGCCGCTTCGTTGGCAACGAACTTGCCCATCACATCTTTTGGCAATCGAAGATAGTAGTTCTTTCCCTTTACAAAAGGAACGACATTGAGTTTGTAAGATGGGTTCAGTACCGTCAATTCTTCGACACTGATGTCTACTAGCTCAGCTATTTGATCAAAGGTTATCAAACTCTTTATATGAACCGTATCGGTTTCAAAGTAGGGCCGTTCAACTTTTTCTCTTTTTAAGCCATGTTCATCGGCGTATTCGAACAAATACATGGTTGCCAAGAACGCGGGCACGTAGCCTGCTGTCTCACGCGGAAGATTCCGACGCAAATTCCAATAATTTTTATAGCCCCCTGATCTTCGTATGGCTTTATTCACGTTTCCTGGGCCAGAATTATAGGCTGCCAACGCAAGATCCCAATCATCAAAAACAGTGTACATTCTATTGAGGTATTCACAGGCTGCCTTGGTTGATTTGATGGGGTCACTGCGTTCATCAACATAACTCGTTACATCAAGACCGTGTTCTTTGCCCGTACCATACATAAACTGCCATAGGCCAGTAGCCCCTACTCGCGACCTCGCCTTTGGGTTCAAAGCAGATTCCACTATGGCCAGATACTTCATTTCCAAAGGAATGTCGTGGTTGTCGAGTTCTTGCTCGAATAACGGAAAGTAAAATTGACTTACCGTTAGCATTCGCTCCATCAAGTCACGCTTTCGGGTCAGAAAAGATTTGATCACATTTTCAAGTGAACGGTTATAAATTACATTGAAAGGCGTCTTTTGGTTCAAGCGTGCCAATCGCATTTTTAGCGTATCGGTAGGCAAATCATATTCATAGGGTCTTTCAACTTCCAAGCCAGAGACTTCTTCATACATCTCATCAAATAGCGCATAGCTTTCATAAAGTTCCTTCATCCATAAACTATCAAATTTTGCTGCTTTAGGATTATCTTGAAGATTGTACGCGCCCTTATTGCCGTCTTTAATTAGAACTAAAGCATTGTCGTTTATACCCGAAACAGTGGTGTCAAGGGGAATATCTTTCGCCTCTATTGTTTTGGCCCCATTTATGGTGTGGCTGATACTGTCTTTTTCTTGAGCCACAAGCGATGAGGCAAAAACAAGTATTGAAAAAAAAGTGAGGTGCTTATTTCTTTTTATTATCATAAAATGCCGTGCTAAAAATTGAATGGGAGTCAACAAATTTCGTTCTTTTTTGAAAATGTGAAGTTTTTCATCCTTAAAAGTTACTTCTTTGCCTTATGCCCTGTTTATCGATAACGCCCTAATTACGCCAATATTGCAGCGATTCCGGGCAGGGTTTTTCCTTCAAGGCTCTCCAACATGGCTCCACCCCCTGTTGAGACGTAACTTACTTTCTCTTCAAAGCCAAACTGTTTAACAGCGGCAACAGAATCTCCTCCGCCAACAAGTGAAAATGCCCCGTTTTGTGTGGCTTCATCAATGTAATTTCCGACTTCAATAGTGCCTTTCGAAAAGCTTTCCATCTCAAAAACCCCAATAGGGCCATTCCACAAAATAGTCTTGCTTTCTAAGATAACCTCTTTGAATTTTTTTAATGTTTCAGGGCCTGCGTCAAGACCCATCCACCCATCGGGTATTTTATCAGAATCAACAACTTTAGTGTTCGCATCGTTGCTAAACCCATCAGCTGCAACAACATCAACAGGGATATGAATTTGCACCCCTTTCTCTTTGGCCTGCTTTAGTATCTCTAAGGCAAGTGGCATCTTGTCGTCTTCACAGAGCGAATCACCAATTTGCCCACCTTGTGCCTTTACAAGGGTAAAGGTCATACCGCCACCAATAATAAGGTGATCTACCTTGTCCAAAATATTCTCTATAATCGTGATTTTAGAAGATACTTTGGCTCCGCCCAAAATTGCCAAAACCGGTTTTTCACCCGTTTGCATCACCTTTTCTATTGATTCGATCTCTTTGGCCAGCAAATACCCAAAACACTTGTTGCC
>JAJRSY010000319.1 GCA_024278565.1 Bacteroidota bacterium | reverse complement strand
AACGCCTTTTTCAGCATAGCCTTTTTTTAACGGAATCTTATCATGGTATTCAAAAATGCCCGCCTCCAAGGTTTCCATTTTTTGTATGGGAAAGTAAAGTACAACGCCCTTTTTTACCCACTCGTTGATCTGCCAACCATCAGCTATTGGTTCGGCACAACGAAGTTCACCGGCATCTAATAGATCGATGACCTTGCGAATGGCATCTTGTGTGGACTGTTCTTGTAATAGCTCGCGGTTTTCCCAGGCGTGTTCAATGGTATTTCTTAAATCGGTCATTTTTTTGTCTTTAATTTTGACAAATATAAGTTGTGGGATATGAAATCAACTGCCAATTTTATACTTATAACAAATTATCGTTTATTTTTGCTAAAAATCTAAAATTGGCACGGATCATTGCTTTGGACTACGGTAAGAAAAGAACAGGTATAGCGGTAACCGATGAGTTGCAACTGATTGCCTCGGGCCTTACTACTGTGCCTACCCACGAACTGCTTGAATTTTTGAAGAAGTACGTGGCTGAGGAAAGAGTGGGGTTGTTCATTGTGGGCGAGCCGAAGCAGATGAACAATACCCCTTCAGAAGCAGAGGTTTTTATCGCACCGTTTTTGAATCGGTTAAAAAAAGTATTTCCCGAAATGCCCATTCAACGGCAAGATGAGCGGTTCACCTCGAAAATGGCATTTCAAACGATGATCGATAGTGGTCTTAAGAAAAAACAACGTAGAAATAAGGCGCTGATCGACGAGATCAGTGCAACCATTATTCTTCAAGCGTATTTAAATAGAAAATAAATGATACTACCCATTGTTGCCTATGGTGATCCAGTTCTAAGAAAGGTCGGTGCGGCTTTGGCAACTGACTACCCAGATTTAAAGGAACTGATATCGAATATGTGGGAAACCATGTACCAAGCTTGTGGTGTTGGGCTTGCGGCACCCCAGATCGGTCGCCCCATACGCTTGTTCATCATTGATACTTCTCCATTTTCAGATGATAAAGATCTCTCGAAAGAAGAGCAGGTCACCCTGAGTGGTTTTAAACAAGTTTTTATCAATGCACATGTTGATCAAGAGATTGGTGAGGAATGGGCTTTTAACGAAGGTTGTTTGAGCATACCTGATATACGAGAAGATATTAAACGAAAAGATACCATAACCATAACGTATGTAGATGAAAATTTTATGTCACATACAGAAACCTATAACGGTTTATTGGCGCGTGTCATTCAACATGAATATGATCATATTCAGGGTATTTTGTTTACCGACAAACTGTCTCCCCTGAAAAAACGGATGCTCAAGGGGCGATTGACAAATATATCAAAGGGGAAAATCGAGGTCGATTATAGAATGCGATTTCCGAACATGAAAAAAGCACGTTAAATAATGCGCTAGATTAAAAAGGAATTATAATATTTGTCTTTATATAAAAAGCGTGTACCGAATTAAACCGGTGCATTGTTCAGTAATCAATATTGGTAAATGAGTTTAAATAAAATTTTATCCATTGGCGGAAAACCTGGCCTCTTCAAATTGTTGACCCAGACCCGAAATGGTTTTGTTGCCGAATCGTTGTTAGACGGCAAAAAAATAACAGTAAGTATGCGCAGTAATGTTAGTGTGCTTTCTGAAATTGCCATCTACACTTTGGAGGAAGAACTGCCCTTGCGTGAAGTCTTTCTAAAAATTCAGGTAAAGGAAAAAGGAGGCAAGACTTCTATACCCCATAAATCCGAAAAAATACAATTGGAAGAATATTTCTTTGAAGTATTGCCAAACTATGACGAGGATAGGGTGTATGCAAGCGATATCAAAAAAGTCATACAGTGGTACAATTTACTTCATGAAAAAGGGTTGGCCGATTTTACTGAGAAAGACGAAGAATCTTCCTCAGAGGAGGAGTAGGGGGGGGGTAAAGCTTTGTGTTTCAGCCCTAAATCGAAATTGATTGTTGGCTTATTTTGTGTTTAGTGATTTTTTAGGGGTTCAGTATTAGTTCCATCTGAATATTACATCTTTTATATGGGGTATGGTGCCCGGCAATCTTTCGAAACCCTAATTTTTCGTACAATGATATGGCGGGTCTTAAAATAGTATTGCTTTCAAGATAAAGTGTTGATGCCCCTAATGAGATTGCTTCTTCGATAATGGCCTTGCCCAACAAATAACCGATCCCCTTACCATGGGCCTTGGGTGAAACCGCCATTTTAGCAAGCTCATAGTCATATTTTTCGTTCTGCATTTTCTAGGGCGCATACCCCTACTACCAAATTATCTTGAAGGGCTACCAGAATCTTCCCACCACCGTCTAAAATATAGCTTTTGGGGTTGTTCAACGCCTTTCTGTCGGCATCTTACATTTTGAAATACCTTGTAATCCATTCCTCGTTCAGCTTTTTGAAATCATTATGGTGCTTGGGTAGGTAATGCACTATCTTAATGGCAGCTGATTCCCTGATTTTTTTTTGCTCCTCAACCCTTTTTAATAACGACTTTTCGTTTATCAGGTATTCAAATTCTTGAAGTGCAAGCCAAATATTGTGCCTGGTCTGTTCAAGTGCTTTTTTTATTGCATTTTCAACATCGGTGTATTGGTGTTTCATTT
>JAJRSY010000021.1 GCA_024278565.1 Bacteroidota bacterium | reverse complement strand
TTTAGCCCAAAGGACATAAGTGCGGGGTCTTTGGCCGCCTCACGAAGAAAACCGGTTATCTGTCAATGTATTTTTGCCGAAAACCACACCACAATGCGGCATATTAAAGACCGTTTTTTAAGTTATGTACGTATGGAACAGGCCCCGTTTATACCATTAACGGTAAACAGGCAGGCGTAGGGATTCTCTGCCCGTATCGAAAAGGTGCGTTCGGGCGGGCTCGTGACTCGGAATGACAAGGGTGTGTTTGAATGACAAAACAGGGCAAATGGTCATAAAAAAACCCTCGACATTGGCATCGAGGGTTTCAAATTATTGTTTGCGACCACTATTTTTTGGTAGCAGAAACATTCAATTTTTTACTCATCTCCAATGAAATGGCCGACCGGTCAAATTTAAGTTTGCCGGCCATGGTTTCAATAACACATGATCCGTCATTGTCATTGAGATCCATGATTTTACCGTGAAGTCCGCTTTTGGTGATTACACGATCACCACGCTTTAATTCTGCCGCAAACTTTTTTTCATCTTTGGCACGTTTCATTTGTGGTCGTATCATAAAAAAATATGCCACGACGAAAATCAAGATCATCGGAAGAAACTGTTGTATATCGCCCATTTTATTGGTTTAGTATGAGGTTATTTAGATGTTGGCCCAAGTGGAGCTGCGTTTTTGGGATTGACAAATGCCTTGATTCTTAAAATTTCAGAACCTTTTTCAGTATTTGCTTTTACTGTTATCGTTTTGGTAATTTGATTTTGGCCCGACCCGTTGAATTTCACCAATAGCTCTCCCGTTTCGCCAGGAGCGACCGGGGTATTTTTTGGGTATTCGGGTATGGTACAACCACAACTACTGGTGGCATCGGTGATTATTAAAGGGCCTGTACCTGTGTTTGTAAATTTGAACACTGTTTCGTGCGGGGTTCCTTGATCTATGGTTCCGAAATCATGTTCTGATTTTTCGAAGCTCATTATTGGCACTTGCTTGGCTGCCTCATCTCTTTCAGCGGCCACGGCCACGTTATCGGTCTTGATTTTACTAGATGCATTTTCTTTACAAGAAGTGAAAGCCAAAATGCCAATTAGACCTAAGGTAATAATTGATTTGTTCATTTTATAGAAATTTATTTTAGGCAAAATTAGAAAAAAAAAATCACAATAGTCCCCGACCTTTCTTATTTAGTCTTCCATCTGCCTTATATTCCCTGACCAACTTGTCTAGAATTCCGTTGATGAAATTACTGCTTTTGGGGGTCGAGTACTCTTTTGCAATCTCTAAAAACTCATTGATGGTGACCTTTTCGGGTATTGATGAAAAATTCAGCAATTCGCAAATTGCCATTTTTAAAAGAATCGAATCTATATCGGCAATACGGTCTTTATCCCAATTTGGGGTCTTGCCCTCTATTTCCGCTTCCCATTTTTCGTTGTTCAACAAGGTTTTTGTAAGCAGTTCATTGGCGAACACCATATCGGCATCGTCTTTCAACAAGCGAGGTAAAAAGAAAGATTGTTTTTGATCTTTCGTTACTTTTTTTAATTGTTTGAGCAAAAAGGTATTTACAATGGGTATATCATCGATCCAGGTCAGTTTGTCATCCTCAAAATAATCGTAGATTTTCTCATTGGGGGCAATGATCTCTTTGAAGAGGGTTTGAATGAGTCGTTTGTCATCTTCGTAGTTACTTGTTGGGGCCAACATATACGAAGCATAACTTTTACTTTCAACAATTTCTTTATAGATCAATTTTACATATTCACCGTTCAGGTACCAATTTTTAATCTTCCGTTTAGAGAGTTCTGTTTTTAAAAGTTCATTGTTGGCTATTTGTAACAACAATTTATTGTTTAAAAATTTTTCTTTGTTCGGGTATTTATCAGACGCATTTGCTAAGTATTTTTTTGAAGAAAGTGCCACTTGGGTTTTTGCAAAACCGTGTATTTCACCAAGTAGGCTGAGCATTAAAAGATACAAGGTGTACATGTTCTCAATACTATCTTTTAAAAAACGCTCTTGTTTTTCTAGCGAGTCATCTTTTGATTGGATCAGTGCGTAGATGCATTGCATTACTTTTACCCTGATGTGCCTTCTTGTTAACATGTTAAAGAACTTTTTTGAGTGCTAGAAAGTGTTTTACACGGCAAAAATACTAATCTATTTTAAATCAAGGCCACACAATGTTTTTTATCTTGAACCCATTTCGGTTTTGACCCAAACCCCTTACCTTTGAGAAATTGATTTCAAAATAATACCACATATAGCGTACTGAGCGAATGAAGGAACTGAAACACCTTAATAAATATTTTAAAAAATACTGGTTCAAGCTTCTTATAGGCATCATAATTACCATAATTGCCCGTGTTTTTCAATTGGTAATGCCGACCTATGTCAATAAATCAATATCGGTCGTTGAGGGTTTCATGAGTGGGGAGATTGAACAGCCAATGGCCAAAGAGTTATTGCTAGGGTTTATTTTTATTATTGTGGGTGCAGCACTTCTTTCAGGTTTTTTTACGTTTATGATGCGACAGACCATTATAAACGTATCTAGATATATCGAGTTTGATCTTAAGAATGAAATTTTTGATCATTATCAGTTATTGAATTTAAATTTTTACAAGAAAAACAGAACTGGTGACTTAATGAACCGTATCAGTGAAGATGTCAATCAGGTTAGAATGTATGCCGGCCCTGCGATTATGTACGGTATGCAGACCCTAACGCTTTTTGTTTGTTTGATTCCGTTGATGTTTATCAAGGCACCTACATTGGCCGCTTACACCTTATTGCCATTGCCTATTTTATCTGTTTTGATCTACTGGATAAGTAAGGTGATACACAAACGTAGCACCATTGTATTAGAGTATTTATCGGGTCTATCAACCTTTACCCAAGAAGTTTTCTCAGGTGTTTCGGTCATCAAGGCGTATGCCTTAGAGTCGCAGATAAATGGTGAGCTTAAAACCTTGGCGGTTGATGGCAAAAACAGAAGCATGGATCTTGCCAAAGTGAATGCCTGGTTTTTTCCGTTGATGATTCTTTTGATCGGTATCAGTAACATATTTGTTATCTATATTGGGGGAAAACAATATATAAATGGTGAGATCGGGGTTGGCCTTATTGCCGAATTCATTCTTTACGTAAACATGCTCACTTGGCCAGTTGCCATTGTGGGCTGGTTAACCTCAATAGTCCAAAGGGCAGAGGCTTCCCAAAAAAGAATAAATGAGTTTTTGAAAGAGGAATCGGGTATAAAAAATGAGGTAGTCCAAATTATCCCGATCCAAGGAAAAATTGAATTCAAGAATGTTACATTTACCTATAAGGATACCGGTATCACTGCCTTGAAAAATATGTCTTTCACTATTGAAAAGGGAGATACGGTCGCTATATTGGGAAAGACAGGTTCAGGAAAATCAACTATTTTAGATTTGGTATCACGCTTGTACGACGTAAGCTCGGGTGAA
>JAJRSY010000318.1 GCA_024278565.1 Bacteroidota bacterium | reverse complement strand
TTTAAAATGTAATCGCCATTTGAAGGCAACGATATACTGAAAACCCCATCGTTATCGCTTTGAACCGAAACTTGGTTTCCCTCAACAGAAATAACGACATTTACCAGAGGTTTTTTTTCTTGATGGGCCATAACAGTACCAGAGACCACGGTCATATTTTGAGCCGTGACCAAGGATAGGGAAAAAAGGGGGAAAAGGGAAAAAACAAAAAAGAGCGGGTTTGGCATACCAGTTTGGTTCGTGTCTAATCTATTTTATTAATTTGTTACAGACCCGTCTTTTGTCTATGCCCTTGCAGCGAGCTTGCCTGCTGGATATTAATGATTTACAATAAATCAATAAACGTGATTGTAAGTGGGAAAAGTATGTGGGAATGATGTATTTTCGGATTTCTAATAGTGTGGAATGAGATATTATCTGTTATTATTTCTTTGGTACGTTCCTTTTCTTGCATTTTCCCAAGGTGGGCATACCTATAAAATCAGGACAATCGCCTTCTACAATATTGAAAACCTGTTCGATACCGAAAATGATTCGCTGACCTTTGATGATGACAGAACACCTGAAGGAAAAGATAATTGGACCCAAGAACGGTATCTCAGAAAGGTCGAGAACCTCACCAAGGTACTTTCAGAGATAGGAACGGAAGTCACCAAAACCTCACCCGATATAATAGGCCTCTGCGAGGTAGAGAACAAGAAAGTAGTCGAAGATCTGGTCAACCACCCAAATCTTATCGGTAAATATTATGGAATAGTTCATTTTGATTCGCCCGACGAACGCGGAATAGATGTCGCTTTTCTCTATAAAAAATCGGCTTTTATACCCAATACCTTTAAAAGCCATCGTTTGTTATTGTCAAATACCGAGGGTTTTAGAGATTATACAAGAGATCAATTAGTGGTAAGTGGTTTTTTAGATGATGAACAAATTCATTTTATAGTAAACCATTGGCCTTCTAGAAGTGGCGGTGAAGCTCGTAGTAAACCTTTTAGGATCGCAGCTGCAACACTGAACAAAAGAATCATCGATTCGATTATCAGGATCGATGTCACTGCAAAGATCATCAGTATGGGCGATTTCAACGATGACCCCAATGACGATAGTCTAAAGAAAATATTAAAGACCAAGGGAGGTCGAGAGTCGTTAAAGGAAAATGATCTTTTCAACCCCATGGAGAAACTACATAAAAAGGGAATAGGCTCTTTGGCATACCGGGACAAATGGAACTTGTTCGATCAATTCTTTTTTACAGGAAGCTTTATAAACGACGAAAAGAAAAACTATAGTTTCTGGAAGGTGGGTGTTTACAATCCGCCCTATCTGTTGAGTCAAAGTGGAAAGTACAAAGGCTATCCTTTTCGCACCTACGCCAGTGGTAGCTATATTGGGGGGTATAGCGACCATTTTCCGGTATATCTTTATTTGATAAAGAAAACGGATTAGCTCTTCCCTATCCTAAAAAAGAAACAAGAGCCTAATCCAGTTCGGTGATTCGAATGTTTTTCCATTTTACCTTAATGCCCCCGCCGTTATGGATCTGCAGTGCGATCGAGCCTTCGCCGGCCCCTATTTTTTCGTCGGTTATCGTTATCATTTCGGTACAGTTCAACCAAGAGGTAAGTTTGTCGCCCTCGACCCTGATCTTCATTTGGTTCCATTCCCCGACTTTTAGAACATTTTCTTTTTCGGGCTCGGGCTTGATCAGCCAACCCCGGCCGGAAGATTCGTATACCCCGCCTGTATGGTGCCCTGGGGGTGCTACCTCTACTTGCCAGCCCCTCACGTTTATGCCATCAATGGCCGAGCGAATAAATACACCACTATTGCCATTGGCTTCTTGTTTGAATTCCAACGTAAGTTCAAAGTTCTTGTAACGTTCTTTGGTGCCGAGATAGCCATATTGTTCGTCAGGGCCGCTTTCTGAAATCAACAGACCGTCTTCTACGTACCATTTTTCGGTACCGTAGATGATCCAGCCCGTAAGGTCCTTGCCATTGAAAAGAGGTTTTTCTTGGGCGAAAATCGCCATGGATAAAAGAGTCGTTAGAAAAAGAATGCTGTTTTTCATAGTATTGTTCGTTTTAGTGGGTTTATGTTTCTTTGTATCTGTTAAAGAATAATAGATACTGACCCCTACTGGCGTATGTATACTCCTGCCAAATGGAAACCCGAAATTTCTACCTGCCTGCCGGCAGGCAGGCTTGGTATTTTCCCCCATACCTTCGTTAAAATTTATCGCCGTAGCTGAGGCTATGCCGAAAAATTTTGCCCCTGCCTACCGGCAGGCAGGTTGGTATGAGAAAAAACCCTGCCTAGATTCTCCCGAATTTCCATTTGGCAAGAGTATATAAACAGATTCCCGCCCCTGTCCATCAGCAGGCAGGTTTCCGTGAATTATTAGCTAAACCATTGCCCCCAAGGAATTCTACTTAAAAATAGCAGCAGGCCCAGGCCGTAAAATATGGAAATCGCCTTAAATTTATTTTTGCCATCGACAAACTTCTTGTGACGTGACCAACCCACTGTTATCAAAATTATCGCAAGAATATTTATAAAAGGGTGTTCTACGGCCAGCAAGCGGGCAGCTGGGGTCAAGCCCCCCATACCAAACTCCTGTACCGCATTAAGACCACTTGTGGATACAAAATACAGACCCAAACCCACCAGAAGTTGAATGTGTGATAAGATCAATGCGAACAGACTTATACGGCGGTCTTTTTCAGGGGCGAACATTTTGTTGCCCAGCCAACCACCAAGGGCGTTGATTACGGCCAAGACAAGAACGGCAAGTACTATATAGGCCAAATAAGAGTGTACTGTTTGAATAATTTCCATAGTATTTGGTTTAGGGGTGCAAAATACGAATTCTTTGGGCATAAAAAAACCCTACTGATCGGTACGGTAGGGTTTTAAATTATATTGAATATTTGTTAGTTAAACAAATACCTAATACCAACTTGCAACCTCCAAGTATCTGCGAGGCTATTTGATTGTATGTGCGTATCCGTTGGCAACTCAGATGTTCCTCTTCTAGTATTGAGTCTATATATAGGTTCATTAGCTGTATTTCTACCTATATAGTTTAACAAGTTTCGTTGGAAAGCAAATTGACGAACTCCCCAATCTGAGTTGAACATATTGCCCACATTTAAAAAATCCATAGATAATTGAATGGTATTCTTATCACCTTTGGTCAGCTCAATATCTTGAGTAATACGAAGATCATAAGTGTTTATCCATGGCAATACAGCTCCGTTCCGCTCTGCTATCTGCCCTCTATTTTTACTTAAATATTCGTCCTGGGCAATATAATTGTTGAGGATATTTATCTGAGACTGTTCCGTTATCAAATTACCATCCAAAGTAAACTCTTCAAAATTTAGTTCGGAAGCGTCGTTAGGAATATATATTAAACGATCGGAGTTATCTCCAAAATTACCGGAATAAGTATAGCTGAATCTGCCATTTTCTCCACCTTGCCAAAATAGACCAATAGTAGTACCGTTTTTCTGGTAATTAAAGTTGGCGATAAAACGATTCGGTTGATTAGACCCTGCGAAACTTAATTCTGGATCGTTCCTGTTTTCTTGTACCGTAGCAGACCATAACGAGCCAGCCTGGGCCCCTCCTGTGGCACCCAAATCATATGCTCTAGCTGTTACATAAGAAATTGAACCGTAGAACCCGTTATCAAATTGCTTTGACAGCGTTGCGGCAAAGGAATAAGAATACAGAGTTCTATCCGCATTGGTCAATAAAAATACATTCCTAAAGTCGGTATCGTTAGAGTAGCCACCATCCCAGAACGGTCTGGTATCAGGGCCGGCCAACACGCCGTCTGCCTCTCTGAGTACTGGATTATATACATTAACAGCTGAAATTTCCCTGGAATAAATGAAATCGAAAGTACCTGTAATACCCCAAGGCAGCTTTTGATCTACACCAATATTAGTTCTCCAAGTTTGGGGCAATCTAAAGTTCCGATCTGATAGGTTCAGCTCGTTAGACAGTGTCTGGTTTGGATCTGTTGGGTTACCAAAAGTAACGTCTGGATTAAAAACATAATCTGGGCCAAATTCAGCGGCAACTTCGTCACCTTCAAATCCTACGCCACCACGGACCACACCGGACCCGTTGACCTGGTTGCTCATCCACACAAAAGGAATACGCCCTGAGAAGATACCTGTACCACCTCTTACTTGGGTCTTGCCTTCGCCATTTACATCCCAGTTAGCACCAACTCTTGGAGACCACAATGGCCTAGCCTTTGGAAATTGACTTACATCAGGCGTAAAACTGTCTCCATCTCCATCAATAAATGTTTTGTTCAAATCATCCAATAATGTGTTTCTTGGTATATCCGTCGTATAGAACGGTAAATCGATTCTAAGTCCAGCTGTTATCTTCAAATCATCGTTGACCTGATATTCATCTTGGAAATAAACTCCAAATTGGCCAAAATTGGTTTCATCAACTGGTGGCGTACTCGAGCCGTCCAAGGCGAAACTTTTGGCAAAAGCATCGGGAAAAGCACCTGGTGTTTGATTGATAACCGTTTCAACAAAGCTATCATAAGTCGTAAATCTGTAAAAACCATTGAATACTGGGTTAAAAGCATTCTTAAAGGTCATTAATTCAAGATTGGCCCCAATAGTAAAAGTATGGTCTCCTGAATAAATAGAAAAGTTATTGGTTACGTTAAATACATTGTTCTCCAACAAGTTGCCTACAGTAAACAATTCATTTCCTAAGGCAGTATAATACAATAAATTTCCAGATGGATCTGGTTCCAACACCTCGATAAACGGAAAGGCCTGTCCTCCTGGTATCCCTCTTTTTGGATCCTGAATGGCGGTATAGCCAATATTCAGTTGATTGGACATGTTATCGGATATTTTTGAGTTCCATTCCCCAACAATGGACTGTACCAAGCGATCGTTGGTATAGTTGGCATTCGCAAAAGTTACCGCCTCTATGCCTTGTCTACTCGTGTTTCTATAACGTGTAGGCAGAAAGCGGTTAGAGTTTCCATTGATACGAATATCCTGCGCTCTGCTATACCTATTGTATCGCAACGAGAACTTGTTGTTTTGGTTCAAGTTGTAATCTAATCTTGCATTAAAACGTGTTTCTTCCGAGACAAAAGGATAATTTTCATAAGGCCCTGTTTCATAACCATAAAGGTTGCGAATACTTTCACTTACAAAATCCAGGTCGGATGCTAGCACTCTAGAAGTAGCTAGACCATCTGGAGGAAGACCAGGTCTTGAAGCTTGACGCTGAAAGCCAGGAACAGCTTGCGCCTCCTCTTCGTAACCCACAAAGAAGAAAAGCTTATCCTTAATGATAGGCCCACCTATCGTTAGCCCTTTAATATCATTTTGGGAATTACCACGGTTCAATTCCAAATTGCGCAGCCTGTCACCCACCATTTGCTCGTTCCTAAATAAATAATATACCGAACCTTTAAAATCATTGGTTCCAGATTTGGTAATAGCATTTACCGATGCTCCTGTAAAACCGCCCAATCTAACATCGAAAGGCGCTAGGTTTACCTGCACTTCTTCAATAACATCCAAAGATATAGGACTACCACCAGCAAACTGACCAGAACCCAAACCAAAGTTGTTATTATAAATATTCCCATCAATCGTATAGTTGTTATACCTACTTGATGTACCTGCAAATGAATTTCCGTTGCTCTGCGGCGTAAGTCTTGTAAAATCTTCGATACTTCTGTTTACTGTAGGCAATGCATCAATTTTGTCTCTGGAAAGGTTTATGGAAGCTCCAGTTCTATTTGGATCTATTATGTTGCCCTTGGTCGAAGTAACAACAACCTCTTCCAGTTCAAGACCTTCATTCATTTGTACTTTTAAGTTGTAGCTCTGACCAAGGCCCAATACAATACCTTCAAAGGTTTTATCTTGAAAACCTATATAGGTTACATTTACCGTGTAAGCACCAACTCTAATGTTTGGCAAATAAAATCTTCCATCTTCATTAGCTATGGCACCATAAACGGACCCTGAAGATGTGTGGGTAGCTACTATGTTTGTCCCTAAAAGTGGCTCTCCTGCTTGATCCAAGACAGTCCCCTGCATACTAGCGGTAGTGACCCCTTGTGAAAATGCGAATGCTGTGCACAACAATGCAACCATTGTAAAATACATTTTTTTCATGTGTTCTCGTGTTTATTAAGTTTCTGTTTGCCGCAAAAGTGCAGTATTTTTAGCACCCGTACATTAAGGCAACGTTAAATTAGTCTGACCAAATTTAACACAAAATTGGCAGACCAAAAACCCTATATAAAGAAGTTATTAGACTTTATCAAGAAATGTGAAAAGCCCAAATCAACCCTTAGAGACTGTTTTGAAAGATCGCAAGAGTTGTAAGGTCGAACTATCGTGATCACTGATCCCATCGCTTTGTATGTCTTTCAAGGTAGTGCCCGCCAATTGCTTGCCGAGCTCAACGCCCCATTGGTCATAACTGAAAATATTCCAAATTACGCCCTGAACGAAAATCTTATGTTCATAAAGTGCGGTCAAAGCCCCTAAACTTTCAGGGGTCAGCTTATCGATCAAAATAGTATTTGTGGGTTTATTGCCTTCAAAAACCTTGAACGGGAGCAGCTTTTGAATTTCATTTTCAGGAATATTTTTAGATTCCAGCTCCTTTCGAACCTCATTCGGGATCTTGCCGTTCATCAAGGCTTCGGTCTGGGCAAAGAAATTGGCCATTAACTTATTATGCTGGTCTTCATTGCCATGCAGTGATTTTTTAAACCCTATAAAATCAGCGGGGATCAGCTTGGTGCCTTGATGTATCAATTGAAAAAAAGCATGTTGGGCGTTTGTGCCGGGTTCTCCCCAAATAATGGTTCCGGTCTGGTAAGCCGTTTTATTGCCGTTTCGATCTACGCTCTTGCCATTACTTTCCATAATACCCTGTTGCAGATAGGCTGAAAATCTACTCAAATATTGGGTATAGGGTATGATGGCCTCGGTCTCTGAACCATAAAAATTATTGTACCACACGCTCAAAAGTGCTAAAACCAC
>JAJRSY010000317.1 GCA_024278565.1 Bacteroidota bacterium | reverse complement strand
GAGTGAAGGGCTTCACTTGGTCTATTGTTTATCATATTACAACTCACGAAAGTGGGGATGATTTTGGGTAAACAACAGGAGTGTTAAAACTTCGACCAAGAAGAGCCGTATGAATCGAGAGGTTCACGTACGGTTCCCTGCCTTGCCGGCAGGCAGGTGTGAGAGGTTTAGGGGTGAAATTCCCCTTTACCTACTCGACTTTAAACCTTAGCAAAAACCTGCCTGCCGGCCAGGCAGGTTTTAATCGGACAACAGTAATTTCAAAACAGTCTCTAAAATGAAATATTGAACGTGAAAACCGTATCTTGAAGAAAATAACTTGAACAGTATGAAGCTAGATAGTTTTACCATTAATGCCTATGATGCCCAAATTTGTGGGGTCTTTCTTGCTCCTGATGAAATCAAAGGGGCAGTGGTGTTGGTTCACGGCTTCGGAGAACATTCGGGGCGGTATCTTGAAAGTGTAGTGCCAACCTTGGTAAACGCATCAATGGCCGTGGTGCTGTACGACAATATCGGACATGGTAAATCGGGCGGCAAACAAGGTCATTGCCCCAGTTATGGGGCTTTGCTTGATATTCTTGATGCTATTCTCGCCAAAGCCAAATCTCTTTTTCCCGAAATGCCCTTGTTTTTATACGGACATAGCATGGGGGGTAACTTGGTCTTGAACTATGCCCTACGTAGAAAAACTAAATTGGCAGGGGTAATAGCTACGAGTTCGTATTTACGGTTGGCCTTTCAACCCCCAAAATGGAAAATGATTTTGGGGAAAGTCATGTTGAAAATCATGCCATCGATCACTTTGCCAGCAGGCTTAGATCCAAGCGGAATTTCAAGAATTAAAGCAGAAGTAGAAAGATATAAATCAGACCCCTTGATACATGACAAGATAAGCCCCATGTACTCCTTTCCAATTATGGATGCTGGGGAATGGGCCATTCAAAATGCATCGCAACTTACGATAGATACACTTTTGCTACATGGTGCGGCAGACCCCATTATTGATTGTAATGGCACGAAAGAGTTTCATCAAAATGCCAATAATACCACTCTAAAACTATTCGAGGGTGGTTTTCACGAGCTTCACCACGATCTGTGCAAAGCAGAAATGTTGGCGGTGATAAATGGCTGGTTGAGATCTAGGGTTTGATCGATTCGTTTTATCAATTGGCATAGGCTATGTTGTAAAGATTGAAATTGGTGGTCTCGACGTTTATGGGATGGTACTCCTAAGACGAGTTATGGGTTGAGAGTTTTTCACTAACCCACTCTTTCACTAACTCACTTTTTAGTAATGAGTTGGGAGTTAGGAGCTATCAACGAACAACGAACAAAGAAAACCCCTAAACCCATTTTAAACTCCTAAACCATGTCCGCCAATTAATATTAGAAATAGATTGTATAAAACAGCTGTAAATTAGAATATAGTGTCAGTTATTTCTTAACAGATACATAGCCTTCGCATATAGTTCTTCTTTGCTACCTTTGCCCCGTGCTCAATGAATTCAAAACACATATTGAAAACAGCTTTCCTGAACTGGTGCAGGTCCATTTTTTATTGGCTTGTAGCGGAGGGGTCGATAGTGTAGTTTTGACCCATCTTTGTAATGGGTGTAAATTGGATTTTTCCCTAGCGCATTGCAACTTTCAACTGCGTGGTGACGAGAGTGATGGGGATCAGGAATTTGTTGAACAACTGGCAGTGGGTTTAAAAAAAAATATTCACGTAACTAATTTTGATACAATTAGTTATGTGAACAATAATAAAGTTTCAGTTGAAATGGCAGCCAGAGCGTTACGGTATGCTTGGTTTGCAGAATTAATGAAGAGCAACAAGATTGGAACCTTGGTTACGGCACACCATGCCGACGATAGCTTGGAGACCTTTCTCATCAACCTTTCAAGGGGCACCGGTATTGAAGGCCTCAAGGGGATTCCTGTGAAAACCGATACCATTTCAAGGCCCTTATTGGCTTTTTCAAGAAAACAAATTCTGGCGTATGCGAATACTGAAAGGCTAAAGTGGCGTGAAGACAGTACCAATATCGAAATAATTCATTTGCGCAACAAAATTAGGCACGATATAGTTCCGAAGTTGAAAGAACTGCACCCTACGTTCTTGGCCAATTTTGGTATGACCCAGTCTTTTTTGGCCGATTCGGTCTTGGTTTTGCAACAGCATATAAATCAGATAAAATCTGATCTGTTCGTAACCAAAAATGGAATGGTACACATTGAACTACGTAAAATAGAGGAATTACACCCACAAAAGGCATATTTGCACGCCTTGTTCAAAGCGTATGGGTTTACGGCATGGAATGATATATTGGATCTGTTGGGTGGCATGAGCGGTAAAGAGGTCCGTTCTAAAACCCATCGATTGGTAAAAGATAGAAAACACCTGTTGTTGGAGGAATTGGGCAACAATATTTCACTTGGTTGTCAAATAGAGGAGGGGCAAACTGAAATCAGTAGCCCCGTCAGTCTGCTTATCGAAGAGATAGAGGAAGTAAAGGAAGTTTCACCGAACACACTATATGTTACCAAAGAAGCGTTAAAATACCCACTGACCGTTAGGAAATGGAAAAAGGGCGACTATTTTTACCCTTTCGGAATGAAAGGAAAGAAGAAGCTGTCGAAATATTTCAAAGATGAAAAAATAGATGTCATTTCAAAAGAAAAACAATGGTTGTTGTGTTCGGGCAAAGATATCGTTTGGGTCATTGGCAGGCGCTCTGATGATCGGTTTAAAGTGACTGATATCACAAAAAATATAATCAAATTTACAGTAAAGCAATGAAGCACATAGTATTAGTTATTATATTGTTATGTAGCGTGTTATCATCTTTTTCTCAAGATGATGATAATCCTGTATTGTGGTCACACGAGGTCAATAAAATTTCAAATACTGAATATGACCTTATTGTTAAAGCTACCATTTTTGAGGGGTGGCATGTGTATTCGCAAAATACGCCAGATGGTGGCTCCCTGCCCAGTACGTTTACCTATGATAAGGCAGGTATTGACTATGAGTTGGTGGGCAAGACCAAAGAAAGTGGGACCATTACCGAGTACAGTGATATCTTTGAGGTAGATGAAACCTTTTTCAAAAAAAATGCGGTCTTTACCCAGCGGATTAAATTATTGGATCCAAAGTTAAAACAGATCGATGTAAACCTTTTCTATCAGGTATGTAAAGAGGTCTGTATTGCGGTGGACAAAGATTTTAGTTTCTCATTGGATGGTGGTGCGGTAGTGAAAACCGAGAAAACCGTTGATGACCGTAGTCTGGCAATGACCAATGCGCTGAAACTTGATTTGAAGAACAAAGAACTGCTCTACAATGCCGAAGATGCGATTGGGAGCGGTACGGGCATTTGGGGTATTTTTGCCCTAGGGTTTCTCGGTGGACTCATAGCTCTTTTGACACCCTGTGTTTTTCCGATGATTCCCCTGACCGTATCGTTTTTTACCAAACAATCAAAGCATCGGTCCAAAGGTGTTTTTAATGCTGTTCTATATGGATTTTTCATTGTTTTAATCTATTTTTTACTGGGCCTTCCCTTTCATTTGTTCGATTCGGTAGACTCGCAAATACTCAATACCATTGCCACCAATGTGTGGCTCAATCTTTTCTTTTTTGCCATTTTCGTGGTTTTTGCCTTTTCGTTTTTTGGCTACTTTGAGCTGACATTGCCCAGTTCATGGGCCAATAA
The DNA here is from genome assembly GCA_024278565.1 of Bacteroidota bacterium. Taxonomy (GTDB): domain Bacteria; phylum Bacteroidota; class Bacteroidia; order Flavobacteriales; family Flavobacteriaceae; genus Maribacter_C. The sequence goes on along the minus strand of JAJRSY010000317.1, from coordinate 1,131 downwards.
GATGGACGGGGCTTCCAATAAAGCAGGAGGGGTAATCGGTATCTTTTTTATGGCCGTTACCCTGGCCATCGTTTCTTTTTCGTGCACGGGCCCTATTTTAGGAGCCTTGTTGGGCGGTACGGCTCTGGCCGAAGGTGATGTGGCCACAAACCTTTCAGCGGGCATGACCGGTTTCGGTGTCGCATTGGCATTGCCCTTTGCCTTGTTCGCACTTTTCCCCGCTTGGTTGAATTCATTGCCGAAATCTGGGGGGTGGATGACCACTGTAAAGGTGGTATTGGGCTTTTTGGAGTTGGCCTTGGCGTTAAAGTTCCTTTCAAACGCCGATTTGGTCGGTAATTGGGGTTTCTTGAAAAGAGAGGTATTTATTGGTATATGGATCGTTCTGTTCGTATTGCTCGCTCTGTACCTGTTCGGTGTGTACAAATTTCCGCATGACGGCCCAAAACAAAAACTTTCACTGACCAGAAAAGGGGTCGGACTTTTAAGCATTGGTTTTGCCATTTACCTTTCCCTTGGGGTGTTTAAGGTAATCGACATGAAACTGTTCGGCTTTCTTCCGCCTGACTTTTATACTATTGCCGCACAAGAAAGTGAGTGTCCCTTGGGGTTGAATTGTTTTAAAGATTTTGACGAAGGTGTGGCCTATGCAAAATCTGTGAACAAACCCATATTATTGGATTTTACGGGTTGGGCCTGCGTGAATTGCCGAAAAATGGAAGAGAATGTTTGGAGCGAGCCCGATATTCATTCCATTTTAAAAGAAGAATATGTACTGATCTCACTATATGTCGATGATCGTAAAGAACTCCCCAAGGAAGATCGATTTGATTTTAAGTACGAATCGGGCAGGGTAAAGACCATTGAAACAGTAGGGCAGAAGTGGGGCACTTTTCAGACCCTTAATTTTAATGCGGCATCGCAACCTTACTACGTATTGCTTTCGCCAGATTTAGAGGTCTTGAACAAAGCAGTGCAGTATACCGATAGGGATTCCTATAAAAAATGGTTGAATTCGGGTTTGGATAGGTTTAGAACGCTTACCAAATAAAAAAGAAGGGCTACAACAAGCTGTCATTGGCCATTGATGTTTTGAGCCTTGGTGTTCTTATACCGAAAGATGTGAAAAGT
>JAJRSY010000316.1 GCA_024278565.1 Bacteroidota bacterium | reverse complement strand
TCCTAATATGGGTGAATGTTGGGGCGAGGGCACGGCCACTTTTATGATTTTAGGCAACATTTGTACGCGTTCATGTGGTTTTTGTGGAGTACAGACAGGAAGACCGCAAGATGTTGACTGGGAGGAACCCGAAAAAGTCGCGAGGTCAATTAAGCTAATGGAAATAAAACATGCCGTTATCACATCTGTAGACCGAGACGACCTAAAAGATATGGGGTCGATAATTTGGGCAGAAACAGTAAAAGCAATTCGACGGGCCAATCCCAATACAACATTAGAAACCCTTATTCCTGATTTTCAGGGAATCGAAAGACATATAGACCGTATTATTGATGTGGCGCCCGAAGTGGTATCACATAATATGGAAACAGTAAAAAGACTGACCAGAGAAGTTAGGATACAGGCCAAATATGAGCGAAGCCTTGAAGTGCTCCACTATCTCGGTAAAAACGGCGTCAATCGCACAAAATCCGGTATTATGCTGGGGCTGGGTGAATTAGAAGCCGAAGTCATTCAAACAATGGAAGATCTTAGAAAGGTAGAAGTAGATGTGGTGACCATAGGCCAATACCTACAGCCTTCTAAAAAACACCTGCCCGTAAAAGAATTTATACTGCCCGAACAATTTAAAAAATACGAAGAATTAGGGTTAAAAATGGGTTTCAGGCATGTAGAAAGCGGGGCATTGGTACGTTCATCTTATAAGGCACATAAGCATATAAGCTAAACTATACTCATGACACATGAAAAATCGGAGAATTCAGGATGCCTGTTTTAGTTTCTAACAAGACACGACATAGCGGGAGCTATGGGCGAAGTAGAGCGGTGGCAAAAGCAAGCCGTACTACCGGTTAATAATTTTAACGCCGTTAGAGGCTAAAAGACGCTTACCTGCCTGCCGGACAGGCAGGTAAAAATTCGGGTTTTCATGTGTTATGAGTATATATATAAAACAGCTCACTTCAACGCCATCGAAACCAACTACGTAATCAATAAAATTGCTAATTACTCAAAAAAATAATCGGTATTTTACAAAAAACCTAATATATTCATTAAAAAAAAGCGATTACACAATCAATAAGGTATTGAGCACAACAATGTAGGCAATAGTTATTGTACTTATACGTTTGATTCACAGACAGATTCCGCACAACAGTTTAACTATTAAACCGACATTTCAGCAAAAATGTCGAGCTACCTAACAACAGAAGAACCATTTGAGATTTTCAAGACCACATATAACAAATCAACTAGCTCGATGCAAAAATGCCAACTCGAATCTATCGTCATGGGGGCATAAACCCAAAAGGTTGATTCAAGCTGCCTTTTTGATAGTGTCGCTGATGTCGACACTTCAAAATATTCAAGGGCAAGTTACGAGCGAGAAATCTGTACAGACCTATTTTGAAGAAGCCCGAACACTAAAAAATCAAAATAAATTAGATCTGGCACTGGTATCGGTGAGCAAAGCTGCTGAATTGGCCGAAAAAAACGATGACATAAAATCATTGATCGACAGCTACCATAAATTTGCCCTACTCTACCTCAAATTAGACAAAGAAGATTCAGCCCTTTTATACAAAGACAGGGCCAACGTTTTATTAAAAGGAGTTGAGTACCCGTATGGGCATGCTATCTTTAAGTATATTGATGCGATTATACTCTTTAATAACGGTAAAAATTTTCAAGCCCTATTAATGTTCAATGAGGCGAAACAACTAAATAACAATCGTAATTTTTTTAATAATATTTTATTGGTCGAAGGTGATATTTATGCCAATCTTGAAAAATACGATGCAGCCACCAAGAATTACAACTCGCTAATCATCAATACCGACATTTACGAGAAAGCGTATTTAGCTACTAGAGCCCATTTAGGATTGGCACGAGTAAGTTTTGATGCTGAAAAATTTGAAGATTCTTCCATCAATGCTGAAAAAGCACTACTACTCGCCAAAGAGAATGATTTCTTTAACGAAATCTTAGAATCGAATAATCAGCTAACCAAAACCTATGAGAAAATGGGCCGATTCAATTTGTCTTTGGCGCACAACAAAAACCTACTGCAGATAAGAGATTCACTCTTCAATATTGAAAAAGTAAAGACAGAGGCTAAAACTGCAGATAAAATACGGTTTGATTTTATGGGCGACGAAATAAAGCGTCAAGAACAAAAAATTGAAGATCTCACCGAATCTGAAAACAGGTCAGAAGTAGCAGTTATTCTTACCTCTGCATTTTTAATCATTATTTCTCTTTTAGCCGTATCATTGTATCGAAACAATCAGATAAAACTCAAGACCAACGACCTTTTACAAACCAAGAACAGTGAACTTCATGTGGCTAGGGATGAGGCAGTAAATGCCATGAAAGCTAAAACCAACTTCTTATCAACAGTAAGCCATGAACTTAGAACCCCTCTTTATGCCGTTACAGGGTTAACGCATTTGTTATTGGAAGAGAACCCGAGTGAAAATCAGAAAGAGCATTTAAAAGCATTGAAATTTTCGGGCGACTATTTATTGAACTTCATCAACGACATTCTTCAAATAAATAAAATTGATGCCGATAAATTGGAAGCAATGAACATTGATTTCAACCTTAAAAAAACACTACAAGAAGTGGTCGATTCGCTGAAACAAAGTGCAAAAAAAAATAATGTTGAGATAATTTTAGACTATGATGAGGAGATCCCCAGTCATTTAATGAGCGACCCTATCAAGTTATCGCAGATATTCATGAACTTGGTGGGCAATGCCTTAAAATTCACAAAAAATGGTAAGGTGACCATCTCAGCAAAGTTGATGAAAAAAATAGAGGAAGATGTTACCATTTATTTTGAAGTTGCAGATACCGGCATTGGCATTTCAAAAGAAAAACAAGAGAGTATTTTTGAGGGTTTTGAACAAGGATCGATTCAAATCAATAGAGAATACGGTGGTACCGGTCTTGGTTTAACGATTGTTAAAAGTCTTTTGGGCTTGTTCGATAGTAACATACAACTCGAAAGCGAAATCGGAAAAGGCAGTTCCTTCTTTTTTGAGTTAGCGATAAAAAGCAAAGATGACCTTATTGATGACATTCCCTTTGAAATAACAGAAGAAGATTTCAATTTCGAAGGCCTGCACCTTATGATTGTTGAGGACAACAAAATAAATCAGGTCATAACGAAAAAAATGTTATCCAAAAAAGAGATGACCAGTGATATTGCCAACAATGGCCTTGAAGCAGTAGAGCTAGCCCACAATAATGTGTACGATGCCATACTAATGGATATTCATATGCCAGGCATCAGTGGTGTGGAAGCCACCATTCAAATCAGGGAGTTCGATACAAAGACACCGATTATAGCGTTGACCGCCATTTCTTTAGACGATAGCTTAGAAAGCTTTTACACTGCCGGCTGTAATGCCGTTGTGACCAAGCCTTTCAAACCTGAGGTTTTTTACAAAACCATTGGAGAAAACGTTTTTAGCAAAAAAATCAAGAATACCGCCTCATAAAATCGACCAGACTATCTTTTAAGAGTTCGTGGCCATCGCCAATGAATTTGTGCGATATAGAAATGTAATAGCAATTTTTTAAACGCCCCACCAAACGCATATAATCTTTTTCAGTGGTAAGTATAAGTTCTTTCGAATTCAACATCTTCAATTCATTTGCAGTAAAGAAATGATGGTCTTTGAAAGGTAAGTGCTCAAAGTCAATTCTGTTTTCGGTAAGAAATGAGACCAAAGGTTTTGGGTCTGCGATACCAGTGGCCAAAGTGACTTTTTTATTCTTAAAATCATTTAGTTGCATAACTGGGCCCTGACCTATTATCTCTTGGGCATATGACAAATAGCTAAACAAAACCCGTTGTCCTTTTATAGGTTTTAAGCGTTTTGTAATGCTATCTTGTTCCGAATTGGTCAAACTGGCCTTACATTTGGTGACAATTATCAAATCAGCACGTCTGGCTTCCCTTTTATTGTCACGCAATGTACCACTGGGCAGGCACCAATCATCTGAGTATAATTTACCATAGGCGGTCACTAAAACAGAAAGCCCGGGTTTGACCTTCCGGTGTTGAAAAGCGTCATCCAATAAAATGACATCCGGTTTAATATCGCGTTCCAAAACCTCGATACCGTTACGCCTAGTTGCATCTACAGCAACAGACACCTTAGAAAATTTCTTGTGTATTTGAAAAGGCTCATCACCCAATTGCTCTACGGTACTTTTTGAAGTTGCTAGAACAAACCCTGATGACTTTCGCTTGTAGCCCCTACTTAAAACGGCTACTTCAAAATCATCTTGTAAGAGTGAAATTAATAGTTCAACCATGGGGGTTTTACCGGTTCCGCCCAAACTGAGGTTTCCCACAGTAATTATTGGGGTTTTATACACCCTTGACTTAACAACACCAGTATCAAACAAACGATTGCGAACATATACCACTAGGCCGTATACCAATGAAACCGGAAATAATAATTTTTTGAGAAGCCACATCAGAACGAAAATATAATATTTTATCTTTGATGACCTTATAAATTGAAAATGATCGTAAAAGAAGTTATCGACATACTCGAAGAATTAGCTCCGTTGGCCTATGCC